>CAYXDZ010000474.1:0-3163 GCA_964463815.1 uncultured Verrucomicrobiota bacterium
GTTTTCAGCGGCGTGGTCTCGCTGGAGAACAACGGTGGCTTTGCCTCGGTGCGCTCCTCACCGGTACGGCAAGATCTCAGCGGCACCGATGCCGTCGTGCTCCGCGTGCGCGGGGATGGACGTCGCTACAAGTTCACCGTCCGGACCGGGACGGGTTTTAACGCGCCGAATTATCAGGCCGAGTTCACGACGAAGCCCGGTGAATGGGAGGAACACCGGCTGCCTTTCAAGGACTTCGTGCCGACCTTTCGCGGACGCGTGCTGACCGAAATGCCGCCCCTGAATCCCTCCAAAATCGCCTCGCTGGGAGTTCTGATTTCCGACCAGCAGGAAGGGCCGTTCAAACTGGAGGTGGCCTGGATTAAGGCTTCCACCCCGGCAGGCAGGTGAGCGTGAAGATCTGCCGTTCCGGCAAGGGTGTTCTCCTTGGTTCGACGCCCATTTGGTGATTGTCGAACGCCGGGCATCACGGACTCGCTTAACGCCGCAAAGGGTCGCCTTGGGGTTTGTTCTGGTATTGCGGAACAAACCCATCGACAGGTGGATTTCCATCGACGTCACGCCGTGATCGCCCATTTTCGGGTGCGATAATGGCGGTATTTGAATAGCAATATCAGATAGAATCTCACGCCGGTTTCGGAAACGAGTCGGCCCCACCAGGAGCTTCCCCACTGATAGGTGACCGTGTCATGCATGATGCATTCGGCGGGCCCTCGTCTCTCGAAGCGGTGCTCGTGAATGAACAAGGTGAAGGGACCTTCCACGATCTCATCCACCAGCAGCTCGGGTGCTTGCACGGTCTTCCACCGACAGGTCCAGTGCATCGGGATGATCCACCAATCGCGGCAATGCAGTTCGATCATGCGCCCCTCCTGGGCCGGGCCATCGGTGTTGAGGCTCACCAGTTTCAAGGTCGGGGGCATGACCTCGGGTAAATTGCGCGGATTGCTGTGGAATTCAAACATGGTCTCCACGCTGGCGCGGAGCGGGGTGCTGGCATGGAAGATCGAGGGCATTGGGGGTTTCATGATGGCTTCAGAATCGCATCCGCTGTCCTCAGGCCCGAGATGATCGCGCCTTCGATGGAGGCGCTCCAAAGATGATCGCCGCAGAGGTAAACGCCGGCTGCCTTGCGAAAACCCGGCCCGGTAAATCCGGTGCCAGGCGCCTGCCGGGGAAGCGCCCGCTCGATCCGATAGGTGCGGAGGTGGCACCATTCGCGCACCGCGCCGCCGAACCAGACCTCGAGTTCGGCCAGGACCCGCAATTCCAGGTCGGCTGATTCCACTGTTCCCAGAACGCTCACGGAGACGAGCGCCCGGCCGGGCGGCGCATAGTCCGGCGCGAGATCGGAGGGAACGCAGACGTTGTTCACCAAGCCGGAGCCCGTGCCATTGAGGGCGATGATCGCCTCGCCAAGAGGCGAACGAGCGGCGGCGAAATACAAACAGGTCACTGACCGCCAGACGGGCCCGGCAGTCGCTCCGGCAGATAGGAATCCTGCCGCGGTGGATGCATCCGTGGCAAGGACCACGGCATCGCCTTGGAATTGCTCGCCGGATTCCAGGGTGATGCTTCCCGGTTGGATCTCCGTGACCTGTGCGCCGAGGCGAATCGTGCCCGGAGCAAGGCGGAAAGCCAACTGACGAGGAATTTCTCCCATCCCTCGCGACGGCAGAGTGGCGCTTCCCTGCGAAAACATTTTGAAGGTGAACTCGAACATCCGGCTCGAGGTCTGGAGTTCCCGTTCGAGAAAAATGCCCCCGTAGAATGAGCGGAAAAAACCATCCATCATCGTTGGAGAAAATCCCGCGTGCCTGAGATAACTCTCCGTGGTCATGTCTTCATGCCCGGCGATTTCTTCGGTGGTCAGACGCAACAAGCGCCACCTCAGTCTGGCCACTCGCAGTTTGTCAGCAAACGATCCAACCGGGGCCAGCGCGCTTTCAATGAGTTGACGTGGTTCACGGAGGACATCCATAATCCGTCGCATGCCGGAAGTCTGGTAGATCAGCGCACCTGGTCTGAATGCCCGCAGATCAAGGCTTTCCCTATCCAGGAGAGCGCCCGCTTCCGGGTAAGCGTCAAGAAACACCTGAAACCCCCGGTCCAGCAGAAATCCATCAAACTGATCGGTCCTCACCCGTCCACCGATGCCGTCGCTTCGCTCGAAGATGAGCGGCCGGGCACCGGCCTCATGCAGGCGGAGGGCACAAGCCAGACCGGCCAGTCCGCCGCCCACGATCAGCACCTTTTTCTCCGAAGCGCTCATGGGCGGAATTCAATCAGACTTTGTTACTCCGGGAAATCCTTTCCCGTTGAACTGGTAATGCGTGTTTTGCGGAGTCGCTCTCGGCGCAGCGTGGAGTGCAAGTGACGGGCTGGGAAGCAACTCAGCGCGGCACCACGAGCAGCGCAAGCGCGAGAATTCCCCGAACTGACCAGGCGATGGTTCGCACCCAGTTTGTTCTCACCAAACGGCGCTGCGTAGTGACATCGAATCCGGCCTGCAGTCGCCGATGGGCGGGCACCTGCCAGCACCAGGTGCTCACCCAGATGATGCTCAGCAACGCCAACCCGGACCCCGTGAGCGCCCCGGGCAGCCGCCACACCAACACGAGGGCGGTCGCGAGTTCGGCGAGCATCGGAAGCGCCAGCAACCGGCCGGTCAGGCGGCTGTGCTGGAGTTCGTAGCGGGTGAAGGCGGCTCGTGCCACCCGGGCGAACAGCGGGTAATGAACGAGTTGCACGAACCAGATGACACCCACCATGAAGAGCGTGCTCGCCGCGTGAACGAGCAGGAGCCAGTCGTGAGTCGCAAGGGGCTTCATGGTCGGGGCTGCAGAATGGCATTGGCGGCGGCCCAACCCGAAAGCGCCGCCCCCTCGACCCGTGGTCCGGCAAAGGCGTCGCCCGCTAGTATCAACGGCGGTGAATCATTCAGGCGCAAACAACGCCCGGGCTCAACCCGCAGCGGTTTGCTGAACCGCCAGCCGTGAACTTGAAACGTCTTGATCCCGGCACCCACCCAGTCCGCGGCGGCTTGCAGCAGGATGTGCCCGCTTTCCTCCCGGTCGCGATCCCAGTATTCCCGGCTGAATTCGGGCGTCGCGTGGAGCGTGACGGCGGGCTCCGCCGAGACGCCCTTGAGGCGGCTGTCAGC
>CAYXDZ010000475.1:0-3150 GCA_964463815.1 uncultured Verrucomicrobiota bacterium
CGTTACGCCGTCGGCTCGGCCAGCACCGAGGCGCGCGAGAAGGGATTCCTCGAAGCGCTCGGCAAGCATCCGGACATCAAACTGATTTCCAGCGATCAATACGCGGGCCCGACGCGCGAGACCTCTTACCAGGCGTCGCAGAATCTCCTGAACCGGTTTGGCCGCGAAGTGGATGGCATCTTCTGCCCGAACGAGAATTCGACCATCGGCATGACGATGGCCTTGCGCGACATCGGCCGGGCGGGCGGCCAGGTCAAGATGGTCGGGTTTGACGCCGGCAGCCAGTCGGTCGCGGACATGAAGAACGGCGATGTGCAGGGCCTCATTGTGCAGAACCCGCTGTTCATGGGTTACCAGGGTGTGATGACGATGGTGGAACATCTCCAGGGCAAACCCGTCGAGAAGCGCATCGACACCGGCGTCGTCCTCGTGACGAAGGAGAACATGGATGAACAGTCCGTGAAGGAGTTGCTCTACCCGCCGCTGGAGAAGTATTTGAAGTGAACACTGGTCACGGCGGCGCGGCAGCGCCGCCCTACCAAAACTTGGTAGGGCTGACCTGCCGGTCAGCCCAAACTTTCGCGAACCAGCGGAGCACCGTTCGCAACTCCGGCATGCGCCGCACCTGCGAACGCTCCCTTTCCCCTCACCGCGGTGCGTCGTTTGCCGTAGCGCAGGTTGCCAACCTGCCGTGTCGCCGAATGGCATTCGGCCGGGCGTCTGCAACCTCGGAACGCCGCCGTCCATCCACCGCGCGCAGTTTGGCAAACTGCGATACCGCAGAGTGCCACTCTGCGCTACAAAACGTCGCCCGGAGCCACGATCCCTACCTCTTCTGGAGTGCCCAACTTCTCATCACCGTTCACTGACCACTGATTACTGTTCACACGTCGCAATCATGCCCGCCCGTCTCCAGATCACTAACGTCCACAAGGCCTTCGGCGCGACGAAGGCCCTGCGCGGCGTGTCGTTCGCGGTGCAGCCGGGCGAGGTCCACGCGTTGATTGGCGAAAACGGCGCGGGCAAGAGCACGTTGATGAAGATCCTCAGCGGCGCGCACGCCCCCGACGCCGGCTCGCTCGAACTGGATGGCGCGCGCTTCCAGCCGCGTGACCCGCTTCGCGCACGCGAGGCGGGCGTGGCGATGATTTATCAGGAACTCATTCTCGCGCCACACCTGACCGTCGAGGAAAATATCCTGCTCGGTCGTGAGCCCTCAAATTTCGGCATCATCGACCGCCACGAGCGCCGCGAAATGGCCCGCCGGGCGTTGGTCGAACTCGGTCACAGTTTCCCGCTCGACGCGCCGGTGAGCCGCCTGACCATCGCGGATCAACAACTGGTCGAAATCGCCCGCGCGCTCGTGACCGAGCCCAAGGTGCTGATCATGGACGAGCCAACCAGCAGCCTGACGCAGGTCGATACGCAGAATCTGTTTCGTGTGATCCGTCAGCTCAAGCAGCGCGGCGTGAGCGTGATTTACATCAGCCACTTCCTTGAGGAATGCCAGGAGATCGCCGACCGCTTCACGGTTCTGCGCGACGGTGAAAGCGTCGCCACCGGCGAAATGGCCGGCGCGAGCATGGAGACCATCATCCACCAGATGGTCGGGCGCGAACTGGAGGATGTTTATCCGCCGCACGCCCGCACGCCGGGCGACATCATCTTCGACATTCACCAATTGGCGGGGGACACCAAGCCGGCGGAAGTGACGCTCGAATTGCGGCGCGGCGAGGTGCTGGGCATCGCCGGCCTGGTCGGGGCCGGTCGCACGGAAATGCTGCGGGCCGTCTTCGGGCTGGATCGCGTGCGTCGGGGAAAGGTCTTTTATCTCAAACACGACCTGACCGAGCGCCCGGCCCGCGCCTCGTGGGAACTGGGCATCGGGCTCGTGAGTGAAAATCGCAAGGAAGAGGGATTGATGCTCGGCCGCTCACTGGCGGATAATTTTTCGCTGACGCACTTCCGGCCGTTCAGCTCCTTTGGCTGGATCAGCCGCCGCCGGCAGAACGCCGGCACCGCCGCCTTGATGAAGCGTCTGGACGTGCGGGCGCGCGACCCCGAGCAGCCGATCGGCGAACTCAGCGGCGGCAACCAGCAAAAAGTCGCCATCGGCCGACTGCTGCATCATGATGCCGACGTGCTGCTGCTCGACGAGCCCACGCGGGGCATCGATGTCGGCAGTAAACAGCAGATTTACCACATCATGAATGAACTGGCGGCCCAGGGCAAAGCGGTGATCTTCGTCAGTTCCTACCTGCCGGAATTGATCGGCGTTTGCGACCGCATCGGCGTGATGTGCCGGGGCGTGCTCTCGGCCATCCGCCCGACCCGCGAGTGGACCGAACACGAAATCATCGCCGCCGCCACGGGACAGAAATGAAATGAAAGTTCCAAGCTCCGAATTCCAAGCCTCATGGCGTGCGAGTGAGAAGTCGTCCGAGGCGATTTTTTCGGAGCATCCCTGCTTGGAAGTTTGGAGTTTGAAACTTGGAGCTTCGAATTCATGACCATCGACTGGCGCAAACATCTCAACACGCTCGGCCCGCTGGGCGGACTCATCTTCGTCGTGGTGATCTTCTCGCTGTTGCTGGGCTGGAAGGACGTGCTGGACCACCGGGAATTCTCGGGCGTGGAAGGCCAGGGTTTCTTCGCCGCCGCGCGCGAAACGGAGTTCTTCGGTTTGAAAGCCTTCCTGGGTGGGGCCAATGGCAAGATCATCCTTACTCAGACGGTGATCGTCGCGCTCGGCGCGCTCGGCATGACCTTGATCATCGTGAGCGGCGGCATTGATCTCAGCGCGGGTTCGGTGGTGGCCTTGTGCAGCGTGGTCGGCGCGCGACTGCTCAACACTGACTGCCCGACGGTCGGCGTGGTGTTGATCGCCATCGCGGCCGGCGGCCTCGTCGGGCTCGTCAATGGCACGGTCATCACGGGGCTGCGGCTGCTGCCCTTCATCGTGACGCTGGGCATGATGACCATCGCGCGCGGCACGGCGAAATGGCTGGGTGGCAATCAGACGGTGAACTACCCCGAAACGCCGTTGCTGAACCTGATGGCGCTCAAGGAACCGAACTCCTTTCTGCCGCTGCCGCCCGGGGTGTGGATTGTCGCCGTGCTGGCGGTGCTGACGGCGCTGCTGCTGCGCAA
>CAYXDZ010000476.1:0-3147 GCA_964463815.1 uncultured Verrucomicrobiota bacterium
GTTCTCGTCCTCGCTTCCGTACCCCATTCTTGGAGTAGTGGAGAACTGGAGTATTGGGGCGCAGACACTCCAGCACTCCATTCCTCCACTCCCAACCCTTCCGAGGACGAGAACGAGGAAGACGTCGATTACGAAACCAAGAGCCAGATGGCGATGAGTAAATCGAATCACGCCCTCGCCACCAGAAACTCCTTTAGCTTCGCCGCCAGCGCGCCACCGAATCCCGACACGGCGGCAATCTCCTCCTCGGTCGCCACGCGTAGGCGCTGGACGGACTTGAATGTTTTGAGCAGCGCCGCCTTCCGCTTCTCGCCGAGGCCGGGAAACTCATCCAGCAGGCTTTCGGAAATCTTCTTCAGCCGGAGCTGCGCGTTGTAGGTGTTGGCGAAGCGATGCGCCTCGTCGCGCACGCGTTGCAACAGCTTGAGCGCACCGGTGTCGTGGCTCAAACGCAGCGGTTCTTTCTCGCCCGGCCGGTAGATTTCCTCGAACTCCTTCGCCAGCCCGAGAATCGGCAGGTGCGTCATGCCGAGCTTTTCCAGCTCCGCGACGGCCGCGTTGAGCTGGCCTTTGCCGCCGTCGATCAGGATCAGCTCCGGCGGCGGCAGTTGATCCGTCTGCACGCGTTTGTAACGACGGCGCACCGTCTCGGCCATCGACGCAAAATCGTCCTGGCCCTCGACCGACTTGATCTTGTAGCGGCGGTAGTTCGCGCGATCCGGCCGGCCGTTCACGAAGCTCACCATTGACGCCACCTTGAACGTGCCGCTGATGTTCGAGATGTCGAACCCTTCGATGCGGCGCGGCGGCGCGGGCAGGCCGAGCAACCGGCCGAGTTCGGCGAGGTCCTTGTCGGGATCGAGCGCCAGCGGCAGCGTGTACGGCACGCGCGAGAACGTCCGGTTGCTCGCCGTGCTGCGTTTGATGTCCGCCAGCAGATCGCGCAGTTGCGCGGCTTTCTCGAACTCCATTCTCGCTGCCGCCTGCTTCATCTCGGCTTCGATCTGGCCGACCATTTCCTCACCCTGCCCGAGCAGGAACTCGCACGCGGATGCCACCTGTTGCTGGTATTGATCGCGCGTCACGTTGCCGACGCACGGCGCGGTGCAGAACTTGAGATTGCCGTAGAGACAGTGCTTGTAATCGGTCTCGGTCGGCGTCAGCGGACGGCAGCCGCGCAGGTTGAACTTGCGCCGCACCATGGTGAGCGTCCGGCGGATCGCGCCGCTGCTGGCGAACGGTCCGAAGTAACGCGCGCCGTCATCCTGCCGCAACCGCGTGAGCGTGAAGCGCGGGATGGGGTCGTTGAGGTTCACCTTCACCAGCAGGAAGCGTTTGTCGTCCTTGAAGCTGATGTTGTAGCGCGGCATGAACTCCTTGATGAGTTTGCCTTCGAGCAACACCGCCTCGGCCTCGTTGCGCACGACGTGGACATCGAGGTCGTGAATCGCTTCGACGAGCGCGTTTAGCTTGAGATCCCAGCCCATGCGCCGCGAGGGATGGAAATACTGAGAGACGCGCTTGCGCAAATCACGCGCCTTGCCCACGTAAATGACCGTGCCGAACCGGTCCTTCATCAGGTAGATGCCTGGCTTGTGGGGAAGCTCACTCAGTTTGTTACGAATGTGATCCGTCGCGGGCACGTGAGGAGTGAAGCCTGAATTCGCGCACCCGGCAATGGCATGCATCACACTTCGTTTGGAGGTCGCCTGAAAGCAGACGAGGCAGAACCAGTCCTCCCGAAATTACTCCGCTGTGCCTACCGGTGAAACGACTGCGTGAAGTCGTCGTTTTTCAGCTCGACCACCTTTTTCTGAAGGCGCGAGCCGGCGATCAATTCGTTGAGCTTCTGCTCGAAAGCCGCGCCGTCCATCGGCATCGCGATCGTCTGCTCGAGGAGCGACGAGTAGAGGAGCACGTTGGCAAGCTCGACCGAGCCCAGCCCTTCCGCGCCCGGGGCGATGAGCGGGGCGCCGTCGAGGATCGCGTCGGCGAAGTTGGTCAGCAACGTGGCGTGCGGCGCGGCGGCGTCGGTGAAGGGGATGTCGATGTTCCAGATGTCGGGCTTGAGGAAGCCGACTTGCGACGTGCGACAATGCTCGACCATGTCCACTTCATTCCGCGTGAAAGTGAGGCGGTTGTGTTCGAGCACAACCCTGCCCTTGGTGCCCGCGAGTTCGAAGCGGTTGGTGCCGGGCGCTTCGCCGGAGGAGGTGATGAAAACCCCGGTCGCGCCGTTGGCCCATTCGAGGTAGGCGGTGACGTTGTCCTCAACTTCGATGTCATGGTAGCGGCCGAGCTGCGCGAAGCCGCGCACCTTGGCGGGCATTCCGCAAAGCCACTGCAGTACATCGAGGTTGTGGAGGCATTGGTTCAGCAACACGCCGCCGCCCTCGCCCTTCCAGGTCGCCCGCCAGCCGCCGCTTTGATAATAGGCTTCCGTGCGGTACCAGTCGGTGATGAGCCAGCTCACCCGTACGATCGCGCCAAGATGGCCTTCGCGGATGAGTTTTTGAATCTTCTGGTAACGCGGCTCGGTGCGAAGCTGGAACATGCCCGCGAAGACCTGTGCGGGATGTTTTGCGGCGGCGGTGATCAGCTTTTCCGCGTCGGCTTTGTGGGCGGAAATTGGCTTCTCGATCATGACGTGTTTGCCCGCCTCCAACGCCGCGATGCCCAGCGGGGTGTGCTGATAGTGCGGCGTGGCGATGATCACGGCGTCCACGTCGGGCGAGCGGAGGAGTTCCGCGCCGTCACCGAAAACCTTCAGGCCGCGTTGGCGGTAGGGTTCGAGCTTTTGCGGGCTGGTGCTGGCCACGGCGACGAGCTCGCAGCGGGCGGCCTGGCCGGCGAGGAGGTACCCGGCGTGGTGCTTGCCGATGTTGCCCATGCCAATGATGCCGAGGCGAATCTTGTCCATAGGTTTGCTGGGTCGCGGTTGGGAAGGCCATCATCGACTTCGGTGAATTGGGGTCGCAAGCAGAATGTGCCGGACGATCCCCCCGGATTCCTTTGAACAAAAGTGCGGCTGGCTCGCTCCAAAGAGTTTCAGCCACCGCAAGGTTTCCCCTCGGTTGTCGCCGCCGGAAGCGCCGAGTTTGAGATTGCGTGGCTTGGGAAATTCAGACAGAAACCGGCTCCGACCAA
>CAYXDZ010000477.1:0-3133 GCA_964463815.1 uncultured Verrucomicrobiota bacterium
AGTTTACAGAAGCTGCCCGGCCTTGGGAGGTTGTCATCGAAAAACAACTCCAGGAGAAGTGGTCAGCAACTTCTCCGGAACGCAGAATCGGGAGTATTCGATGGATTACGCGGAAGGCCGGAAGACTAAGGAGTTGCAACCGCTGGCTCCTGCCGCGCACATGGCAGGTGGCTTCTTCAGCTCTAACGATGTTCGCCCGCTTGAAGTGCCCGCTCGCTGTCATCTCCTCCGATTCCCACAATGGCTGGACGCAAATGAAAAGGACGTGACTCGCTAGAGTCACGTCCTGTGATTAAAGGTGCCAAAAGGTGTTCGCCTGACCTCACTTAGTCGGCACGGTCGCGATCGTTTGCAGGATGCGGCCGGCGATCTTATAGGGATCGCCTTGCGAGTTCGGCCGGCGGTCTTCCAGGTAGCCTTTGTAGCCGTTGTTCACGAAGCTGTGCGGGACACGGATGGACGCACCGCGATTGGCCACGCCGTAGTTGAACTTGTCGATGGATTGAGTCTCGTGCAGACCGGTCAGACGAAGGTGGTTGTCGGGACCATAAACGGCGATGTGCTCGTTCTTATACTTGTCAAACGCGGTCATGAGCGCCTCGAAGTATTCCTTGCCGCCGACCTCGCGCATGTGGGTGGTCGAGAAGTTCGAGTGCATGCCGGAGCCGTTCCAGTCCACGTCACCACCGAGCGGTTTGCAGTGCCAGTTGACGTCCACGCCGTACTGTTCGCAAACGCGCATCAGGAGGTAGCGGGCGACCCAGACCTGGTCGGCTGCGCTTTTGGAGCCTTTGCCGAAAATCTGGAATTCCCACTGGCCCTTGGCCACCTCGGCGTTGATGCCTTCGTGGTTGATGCCGGCGTCCAGGCAGAGGTCGAGGTGTTTCTCGACGATCTCGCGGGCGATGTCACCGACCGAGTCGTAACCAACGCCCGTGTAATAGAGACCCTGCGGATAGGGAAAGCCGGTTTCGGGGAAGCCGAGCGGTTTGCCATTTTGATAGAGGAAATACTCCTGCTCGAAGCCGAACCAGGCACCCGGATCATCGGGGATGTTCGCCCGGGAGTTCGAGGGATGCGGCGTCTTGCCATCCGGCATCATGACTTCGCACATGACGAGCGCGCCGTTCTTGCGGGTGGTGTCGGGATAAACCGCCACGGGTTTGAGCATGCAGTCGGAGCTTTTGCCCTCGGCCTGCCGGGTCGAGCTGCCGTCGAAGCCCCACATCGGGAGCTCTTCCAATTTCGGGAAGCCCGCAAATTCCTTGATCTGGGTTTTCCCGCGGAGATTTGCAACGGGCTCGTAACCATCGAGCCAAAGGTATTCGAGTTTGTATTTCGCCATGTGTTTGTGTGTGTATCGGTAGAGTGGGCCTGTAGCCGCGCCAAAAACCAGACCGGCCATCAACGCAGCGACGACACGGCTTAGCAGCGCGAGTACCGGCCGTCAAGCGATCTGCCGCCGGTCGGACCTTGGTGTGATTAACTACTGACTGACAATGGGTTTCAACATCTACGCAATTAAAGCTTCTCGAGATCTTGCCCCCTCCGCCCTGTTCACTTTTGACCGTTCTGATCGAAGTTAATGAAAAGGATTCATGGACTGGTCGATTCGCGACACCGGCCAACGCGGATCGGGCAGCCTGCCCGACTTCGGCGGCGGGGTGAATTTTCCGCTGCCAACGAGATCATCCGCGTCGCCCGAGAACGAGGCTTTTCAAGTGTCGTTCGCTGCGCGATTCTCCGGCGTCGTCCATTGGATCTTCCCTGCCGGGCACTGCGTCTAGAGACTTCAGCGTTATGGCAAATGGCCAGTGTGCGAGCGATTCAGACCATGCTAAAAGTCAAAGACACCCTGCGGGCCACGGTGAACCTCACGTTTGACGGCCGCGTCATCAAGGCCTACCACGGGGCCGATGCCCAAAAACGTTTTGAAAACGAGGTAAGGGTGTTGCGGCATTTGGAGGCCAAAGGGTGCAACTTCGTCCCCAAGCTGCTCGAAGCCGATCCCTCCAAACCCCGCATTATCACCACCAATTGCGGCACCCGCGTGCAACACATCGATGCCACGCGGGTGAAGGAACTGTTCGCCGAACTCGAACCGTTCGGCGTCCGCCACGACGATCCCGATCAGCGCAACGTGACCTACCGGGCCTCGGACGGACGCTTTTGTGTCATTGATTTTGAGTTTGCAACCATCCTTCCAGACTGCGAATAGCAGCGCGCTGCCATGACTCCTGATCGCGCCCTTGACGGCGCTCCCACGCTCCACTGGTCCGGCGTTTCGGATCGCGGCCGGATCCGGCCAAACAACGAGGACTCCTTCCTGGGACTGCAATTTGACGCGCGCGAAGTGCATCGCCTGGGCAAGCACGGCAGCGGGACGCTGGCTAATACTGACTACGTGTTTGCGGTGAGTGATGGCATGGGCGGCGCGCTGGCCGGCGAGTATGCGAGCAAAATTGCCGTGGAGAAGATCACCACCCTGCTGCCGCGTGCTTTCAAGTTGTCCGCGCAAGGACTGGCGTCCGGCTTCTCGGATGTGCTCACCGAGTTGTATGATCAGATTCACCGGGCGATCGTGTTTCTGGGCAACAGTTACGAGGAATGTTCCGGCATGGAAACGACGTTGAGCCTGTGCTGGTTCACGCCGGGCTGGGTGTATTTCGCGCACGTGGGCGACAGCCGGATCTACTCGCTGCCGGCGAAGGAGGACCGGTTCAAGCAGCTCAGCCAGGACGATACCTACGTGGGCTGGCTGTTCCGCAACGGCAAGATCAACGAATACCAGGCCCGCACCCATCCGCAGCGGAATGTGCTGCAGAAGGCCCTGGGTGGCGGCAACCGCTACGTGGAACCGCAGGTTGGGGCGGTGGGTTATGAACCGGGTGACCTGTTCTTGATCTGCTCGGACGGGCTGGTGGACGGGCTCTTCGATGAGCGGGTGGCCGAGATGCTCCGCGCGCAGCGGGACGCGGGTGAAAAATCCTTCGCAGGCAGCGCCCGCCAGCTTGTCGATGCGGCATTGGACGGCGGCAGCCGGGACAATACCACCGCGCTGGTGATTCGCGCGATTTGAGAAAGCCGGCTGATCCAAAAAACAAACGCGGCGGACATTGCTGCCCGCCGCGTT
>CAYXDZ010000478.1:0-3130 GCA_964463815.1 uncultured Verrucomicrobiota bacterium
GAGTATGCTCAAAAATTCCGCCGCGATGCACGCGCTGGGTCGCATCGGCGAACCGGAGGAAGTCGCCGCCGCCATCCGCTTCCTGCTCGAAAGTGAATGGATAACCGGCCAGTTGCTCGCTGTGGATGGCGGCTTGAGCGCGGTTCAGGCGCGGGCGTGACCATCCGCCTGACCGAAGCCAACCGGCTTGCTATTGGCGAACGCGCAGGACAAGTTGAACCTCAGTGTCAAAGTCAATGAAGGCTCGGACACTGAACAATTACCCGCCATGCAACTCAAATTCGACTGGCTGATCGTGCTGGAAAACCTCCGGCGCGGAATCCTGGTAACGGACACGGCGCTCGAAGGCCCAACCAGCCCGCGCATCATTTATGTGAACAGCGCCTGGCTGAAGATGACCGGCTACGGTCGTGACGAGATCGCCAATCAGACCCCGCGCCTGCTTCAGGGCAAGCACACAGACCGGGCCGTCGTCGGGTCCATCAAGCAGAAGCTGCTTAACCGGGAAACTTTTCATGGGCAAACTTGGAACTACCGCAAGAACGGCGAGCCGTTCCTCATGAACTGGTATTGCTATTCGATCTACGGGGACCGACCCAAACCCATTTACTACGTGGCGGAGCAGGAGGACGTGACGGAGTTGGAAAACCTGCGCATGAAACAAAGGTTGCTCGTCAACCCGCAGGACTCCGACGCACTGGCCTTCTTCGCCGTGCTGGACGAGTGGAAAGCCAAGCGCAAAAAGGCGTGAGTCTCCGCACCGCACACGCTGCCCTTGCCCGTCCGCGCCACTTGGTGCTCATTCTCGGCGACCAGTTGGATGCGAAATCCGCTGCGTTTGACGGCTTTAACCCACAGCTAGATGCCGTCTGGATGGCCGAAGTGGCGGAGGAATCAACCCACGTCTGGACGCACCAGGCACGCATCGCGTTGTTCCTCGCGGCCATGCGCCACTTCCGGGATGGCTTGCGTGAGCAGGGTTTCATTGTTCATTACCGGGCGCTGGGTGACGCGCCCGCGACGAGCACGCTCGCGGAAGAACTGCTCGCGACAGCGCGTCGTTTGAGCCCGCAAGAGCTCATCGTCGTTCAACCCGGCGAATGGCGCGTGGAGCAGAGCTTGCGCGCCGCCGTCCGCGAGCTTGGTCTTGAACTGGAGATTCGCCCCGACCGCCATTTCCTTTCCTCACGCGAGGAGTTCGCCGCCCATGCGAAAGGGCGCAAGCAACTCCGCATGGAATTCTTCTACCGCGAGATGCGCCGCAAGCACGAAGTGCTCATGGACGGCGACCAGCCGGTGGGCGGAACATGGAACTTCGACGCGGACAATCGCGAGAGATTCGGCAAGTCTGGCCCGAGCGACGTGCCGCAGCCCGTCAGCTTTCGCCCTGACAAAGTCACGCGCGAAGTCCTGGACCTCGTGGCCACGCGTTTCGCCAAGCATCCCGGCAGCCTGGCGCACTTTGATTGGCCGCTGACGCCGGAGCAGGCGCGAGCCGCACTGCATGATTTCATCGAGCATCGCCTGCCGAACTTCGGGAAGTATGAGGACGCCATGTGGAGTTCGGGCGACGGCTTGTCCGCGCAGCCGTATCTGTTTCACTCGCGCTTGAGCGCGGCAATGAATTTGAAACTGCTCGATCCGCGCGAAGTCATCGCCGCCGCCGAGGAGGCGTATCGGAACGGCCGCGCGCCGCTGGCCAGCGTTGAGGGCTTCATCCGGCAGATACTTGGCTGGCGCGAATTCGTGCGCGGCATCTACTGGCAATTCATGCCGGGCTACCGGGACTTGAATGCCCTGAACGCCGCCGAGCCACTGCCGGATTTCTATTGGACGGGCCGCACCGAGATGAACTGCCTGAGCGAAGTCATCGGCCAGACGCTCGCATTCGGTTACGCCCATCACATCCAACGGCTCATGGTCACGGGCCTGTTCTCGCTCCTGCTCGGCGTCAAGCCGCAGGCGGTTCACGAGTGGTATCTCGCCATGTATGTGGACGCGGTTGAATGGGTGGAATTGCCGAACACGCTGGGCATGTCCCAACACGGCGATGGCGGCTTGATGGCCAGCAAGCCCTACGTCGCTTCCGGGAAATATATCGAGCGCATGAGCAACTACTGCGTGGGCTGCCGGTTTGACCCGGGGAAAGCCACGGGCGCCGATGCCTGCCCCTTCACCACGCTTTACTGGGAGTTCCTCTTGCGGCACGAGAAGTTCCTGGCCAAGAACCAGCGGATGGCGATGCAGTTGAAGAACCTCGCCCGCCTCGATGCGCCCAAGCGGAAAGCCATTCAGCAACAAGCCGCGCAATTTCGCGCCGCCTGCCGCCGCAACACGGCTGCAGTATGGAAACCAATGACAGCGGAAGCGCACTTATGTAACCTCAATCCATGAACGACTTGACGATCCCCTTGCAAGCGCTGGTCGCCGCCTCGATTTTCTTTGTCTGGGTGGTGCGCTACGACAACATCATTCAAGAGTTCAAAAAGTATGGCCTGCCGGACTGGCTGCGCGATTTGGTGGGCATTCTAAAACTGACCTTTGCACTGTTGTTACTGTTGGGGATAGAGCGCCAACCGTTGGCCATCGTCGGCAGCCTCGGCATCGCCGCGCTCATGGGCTGCGCTTTTTTCGTGCATCTGCGGGTGAAGAATACGGTGTTCAAGATGCTTCCCTCGCTGACTTTGCTGGCGCTCTCCCTGGTCATCGCGGTCATCAACTACCGGCTTTTGAACGGTTGATCGGCGGCGCGGGCGCGGTTCCATTCGGCAAAGCCCCAGCCAGTTCAAAAAGGTGAACGGCTAATTTTACCGCACCTAGGTGTGCGCAGTCGAAGATGGTGTAGACTACCCGCCTTGAACGTCACTCTGACCCTCTTCTCGGCCATCTCATTTCTGGGATACGGCCTGGCGTGCTTCTTCTCTGGCTCCCTGAAACGGGAGTTCGACCGATATGGCTTTGTTCCGCAGCGCGCGCTGATCGGAGGATTGCAGTTGTGCGCCGCCGTGGGGTTGTTGGCCGGCCTGAGCCAGCCGTGGTTGGGTCGCGCGGCGGCGATCGGTCTCGCCCTAATGATGCTGGTCGCGGTCGGCGTCCGCATCAAAATCAAAGACAGCCTCCTCCAGACGAC
>CAYXDZ010000479.1:0-1591 GCA_964463815.1 uncultured Verrucomicrobiota bacterium
TGGTCTGTCGCCGGAAATTGTCGGTGAGCACCCAGCCTTCGAGATTGATCGGGGCGTCGGTCGGATTCCAGAGCTCGATCCAGTCCGCCGTCCGCCCGGTTTCATCGCGCAAACCGCTGCGGTTGGCGGCGTGAATTTCCGAGATGACCGGATGGATTTCCCGCCGGGCCTGGCGTTGCTGAAACCACTGCGCGCCCAGCAGGCCGGCCACGATCACCCCCAGCAGACCGACCAGCCACCAGCCGGAAAGCGCGGCCGGACGAACTGCTTCGCTGGGAGACGACTCGCTCATCCTTCAAGCGATTTCCACGGCCTGCATGCCGGTAACGAACTTGGACATGCGGGTGACGCGAAACGGAAAATGCCCGGACACGCGGTCGTCGATCTGGTCGATGTCGCCACTGTACTTCAATTCAAGCACGGTGCTGAACCGGTCGATCACCCGGCCGGTAAAGGCGTTCACGTGGCGGTCAAACCGGTAGAACTCCAGGTTCCAGTCGAGCGTGAGGCGATAGAGGCCGTCGGCCGAGATGAAATACTTTCGCTGATAGCGGTTCATCAGCACCGGCTCGAAATCACGGAGCCGCCGCCGCACATCCTCCGGGAGATTGGAGGCGTCCAGGGCACGCCAGACCTCGGCCGCTCCCATGCCCTGCTCCACGGTGAACGGCACCACGTCATAAGCCTGCTTCGCGCCGACCATGCCGCGCTTGATCTTGAACTCCAGCACCGGGCGCTTCACTTCGCCAAAAGCGGGACCGTACCACCGGATGCGCGCTTTCACGCGGTCGGCGATGCCGTCGTAGTTCTCGAACAAGCTCCGGCGGCCGGGCGTGTCGAGGTAGATGTTGTTGATCGTGCGCGACGGGTAGGGCTCGCGAAAGAGCAGCGGATTGCGGCGCACCCACGCCTCGACCTCGCCCGTCGGCAGGTCGGTGATGTGGTACTTCCGCTCGAAGCGGTAGCCCTCGGCGTCGCGTTCGCTCATAACCAGCGGTTCAGGTGCCCACTCCGCGGTCCTCATGCAGGCTCACGCGGACGGATTCGGACAACTCGCGAAGCTGCGTGGTGCAGGCGTTGAGTTTGTCCACGTTTTCAAAATTCGCGAGAAACGACGCCTCCAGGACGGTGTCGGTTTCGTCGTAGCGCTTGAGGCTCGAGCGCGTGGCATGCCGGCTGATGGTTTCCACCAGCTTGGGCAGGCCGATGTGGCCGTTGCCGTTGCTCGAGACCGTCAGGTACAAATTGGGCCGGGGCACGCCGCCCTTGGTAACGTGCCGGAGCATGATGACCGCCACCAGCACGGCGAAGGCAATCGTCGTCACCAGAATCTGCTCCGCGCCCATGCCGAGGCCGATGGCGATGGCGATGAACAGGTAGGCCAGTTCCTCGGGCTCCTTGATCGCCGCGCGAAACCGGATGATCGACAGCGCCCCGACCAGGCCTAGCGACAACGCCAGCGACGATTTCACGATCGAGATGATCAACGTCGTGGTCATGGCCAGCAGCAGGAAGTTGCGGCCAAACATTTCGCGGTTGGAAAGCGTGGTGCCAAACCGGACGTAGATCCGGCTCAACAAATACCCCAGCA
>CAYXDZ010000479.1:1691-3129 GCA_964463815.1 uncultured Verrucomicrobiota bacterium
CCAACCGTCCGCCCGTGCCGCGTTCGCTGATTGTCGCCATGCTGCTGCAATACGGCGTCGCCGGGGCGGTGTTTCCCTTCATCGCCCTGCTATTCCGCGATCGCGGCCTGAACTTCACCGAGGTCAGCCACATCTTCGCGGCGGTGGCGGCGGCCCTCCTCTTCTTCCCGTTTTTCTGGGGCATGCTGGCGGATCGCTTCATACCGCTGAACCGCCTGTTCATCGTCCTCAACGGATTGATTGCCGGCCTGCTGCTGATCTTCAGCTTGCAGTCCAGCTTCGTCGGCATGCTGCCCGCCTTCGTCGCGTTCGCCGTCTGCTGCAATCCCTCGATGATCCTGCTGAACCCGCTGTGCTTTCACTTCCTGGAAAATCCGCGCACGCAGTTTGGCCGGCTCCGCGCCTGGGGCTCGCTCGGCTGGATTCTGCCCTCGATCCTGATCTACGTCTGGCTGGCGTGGCGACCCGGCACGGACCTGGTGTTCACGGTGCATCTGGGCATCGTCCTCGCCGTCGTGATGGCCAGCGTGTCGTTTCGCCTGCCGCACCTGCCGCCGGGCGCGCTCCATGTCGGTCCGGCCCACGCACCGGGATTGACCTACCTCGAATCGGTGAAACGCCTCCTCCGCAACGGCGGTTACGTCACGGCCATCGCCGTCTATTTTCTCGTGGCCTCGTCGTTCGCCATTCAAGGCATCTACGCCGGGCCGTTGCTGGAAGACGCCGGAGTGGCGCGCGAATGGATCGGGCCATCGCAGTGCATCGGCGTGCTGGTGGAGATCGCGCTGTTTCTCTGGCAGGGCAAGCTGCTGAGCCGGTTGAGCATCGCGAACACGATCCTCGTCGGCATTGGCGCGATGGTTGTGCGACACCTGATCTACTGGCTGTCCGACGACCTCTGGTTGCTGGTGGCCAGCCACGCGTTGACCGGCGTGGTGATCGTGTACCACCACATCGGCATCAGCATCCTGATCAACGCCATCGCCCCGCGCGAAGTCCGCTCGACGGCGCAAACGCTGATGATCCTCGTCGGCTCCGGGCTCGGTCCCATGCTCACCAATCTCGGCGTCGGCTGGATCGCCGCCAGCACGGGCCAGAACCTGCGCATGGTCTTCGCCTTCGCGACCGGCCTGGCCGTGCTCGGGGGACTGCTGCTGATCGCGCGGGCGAAAAAGCTAAACGCCGCCGTGGCCACATGACCCGGTAGGAGCCGACGTGCTCAATTCGAATGCGGAGTGCGGAACGCGGAGTGCGGAATGTTGATTTCAGAGCTACGGCAACTTCACGTTGAACACCGGCGTGCCCCGCCCGATGCCGTAACCGTCCGGCGTGACGATCAACTCGAAGGGCTGGCCGGACTGCGGCTCGACGGGCACCGCTTCCAGAAGCTCGGGGACCAGTTCCTCGAGCGAGGCGGGCAGTTTGTCGTCGTGCTGGA
>CAYXDZ010000480.1:0-3102 GCA_964463815.1 uncultured Verrucomicrobiota bacterium
CCTGTCGCCGCCGGATCAGCCGGCACCCAAACTTGAACCCGTCCGTGGCCGTCGAGGAATCCAGTCCCAAACCCGATCTCCAAGCCGCGATTGGCTACGAGTTCCGGGATGTCGCGCTGTTGCGGGAGGCGCTCACGCATCCCTCGCTCGCCTACGACGCGGGCGCACACATCGATCACAATCAACGGCTGGAGTTCCTCGGCGATGCCGTGCTGCAACTGGTCCTCACCCGGGAGTTGTACGACAAATTCCCCGACCTCGACGAAGGCCCGTTGACCAAGGCCCGCGCGCAACTGGTCAACAAGCTGACGCTGGCCGGACAATCTCGACGGCTCGCGCTGGGCGGCCACCTGTTGCTCAGCCGCGGCGAGGAATTGAGCGGCGGTCGCGACAAGCAGTCCGCGCTGGCGGACGCCTTCGAAGCATTGGTCGGCGCCATTTTTCTCGATGGCGGCTATGAAGCGGCGAACGCGTTCGTGAAGCGCTGCTATCTGGACAGCTTTGGTGAACTGACCGACCTGCCGAACCTGGACAATCCGAAAGGCGAACTGCAGGAACTGCTGCAAGTCGGGGCCGCCGAACCGCCCCGCTACGAGATCATCGCGATCACGGGGCCGGATCACGACCGCGAATTCGAGTGCGAGGTGTATCATCGCAACCGGCTCCTGGGCAGCGGCAAGGGCAAGAGCAAGAAAACGGCGGAAAGCGCGGCGGCACTGGCCGCGCTCGTAACGTTGAAGAATGATGGAAGTTGACGCAGGCAGGCGGCTCGGGCCGAGTGCGCTCTGTTTTGCGGGACGTGCAGCCACCAAGTTTTCGAGCCGTTGTCCGCACCCAATCCAACGATGAATTTGCCGACTGAGACCGATCACAATCCAAGGACCGTCACGCCATCAGCCGACCAGGGCACGGCCGGGGTGCTGTTCGTGGCAACCGGGCCGGCACACGTGGCAGCCGCGCGGCGGGCGGCCGAGTCGGTGCGCGCGACAAATCCCTGGCTGCGGATCGCGCTTCATTCCGATGCCGAAACTCCGGGAGCGGTCTTCGATCAGCACTTCCGGATCGCGGATCCACATGCCCGCTCGAAGGTGGATGCCCTGCCGCGCACACCGTTTGACCGCACCCTGTATCTCGACAGCGATGTCCGCGTGGTGGACGATCTGCGCGACATGTTCCGTTTGCTGGAGACCTTCGAACTGGCCATCGCGCATGTCATCCGCTGGCACAAACCGAGTTATCAAAGAAACTGGCGGCAGAAGGTGCCGGCTTGTTTTCCCCAGCACAACGGCGGAGTGATTCTTTATCGAAACTCCCCTTCCGTGATGATGTTCCTCAACCAATGGCGCGTGGACTTCCATGCCGCAGGTTTCAAAGAGGATCAAGTTACGCTGCGTGAATTGCTTTGGACCTCGCCGTTGCGGTACTTCGTCCTGCCGCCGGAATACAACACGCGGCACTATACGATTGCCGACCGGTTGTTTTCCCGGCGGCCCAAGCCCCGCATTCTTCATCTGCCGGAATACAATCCAAAGCGCCGCCGGTTCGGGGTGTTGCAGCGACTGTTCGGAAAACGAGCCGCCTGAGCTGCCCGCCGGCCGGCCAGTTTGGGATTGCCGCAGGCTGCGTGCTGGCCTAAATGAGCACGCTAATTGGCACCGCGAACGTTGACTCGTTTGCAAGCAGCGCGCAAACCGCACCCTCAAGCAGCAACGTGAACTTCATCCAAAAATTCCTATCCCGCATCCGCAGCCGCGCCAGCGCGCGCCGCGACCAGAAGGCGCGCCCGGAGATGACCGCGTTCAAGCGGGCGGCGGCCGAACTGAAACCCGGTGACGTGGCCGTGGACTGCGGCGCGAACATCGGGCTGTACACCGTGCTCCTCGCCCAGACCGGTGCCGAGGTTTACGCCTTTGAACCCAACCCCGCGGCGTACGCGGCGCTGGTTAAAGCCACCGCGGAATTTTCCAATGTCCGCGCCCTGCACGCCGCCCTGACCGATGTGGCCAGTCCCATCAAGCTCTTCCTGCACAAATGGGACGAGGCCGACCCGCTTTACTGGTCCACCGGCTCCTCCATCCTCGACAGCAAGCGCAACGTGTCCAAGGACAACTTCATCATGGTGGAGGGCATCCCGCTGGCAAAGTTCATCCGCGATCTCGGCGGCCGCAAAATCCGGCTGCTGAAAATGGACATCGAAGGCGCGGAAATCGCCGTGCTCAACCATCTGCTGGATGAAGGGCTTCAATCCTTCATCACCGAGGCGTTCATCGAGATTCACGACAAGCGCGTGCCCGAGCTGGTCGAGCCAATGCGCAAGCTGCGCGCCCGGTTCGCGGCCGCCGGCTGGCAGGTGACCGACCTCAACGCCAAGCATCTGCGCCTCTCGTGGGCGTGATTTGCCGGCGATAATGTGATTGCCGCTCGGACTGGCGAACCACCAAACTCCGGTTCGATGCGCCGTTTTCTGCTGGAACATTTTTATCGGATCGCCGCCAGCGGCTGGGTGCCGCGCGGGTGGTTCGCCGACGATCTTCCACCGCCACCGGCAACTGCCGAGCCGGCCGGGCCGCTCAAGCTGGAGATCGTCTCCCATTGCTGGAAGTACTCCTGGCTGCTCACCTATCAACTCAGTTCCTTGGTGCTGCACCCACCCCAAAAACTGTCCGTCACGATGACGGTGTTTCACAGTCCGGAGGATGAGGCGACCAACCGGGTGCTGAACTTTTTTGCGACGCAACCGGTTCCCGGCGTCACTTGGAACTGGTGGCCTCTGCCCAAGGAGCGGCTCTTCCGCCGGGCGATCGGCCGGAACGAGGCGGCGCTGGCCACGGCCGCGGACTGGGTGTGGTTCACGGATTGCGACCAGGTGTTTCATCGGGGCTGCCTGGACACGCTGGCCGAACTGCTGCCCGGCGAGCAAGCGACGCTGGTTTATCCCCGACAGGTCGGTTGCTCGAAACTGCTGACCTCGGACGACCCGCTCTTTAAGCGGATCAGCGAACATCCCGAAATAGTGGACATCGATGTGACCCGCTTCGAGCCGGTGACGCACACACGGGCCGTCGGCGCGCTGCAAATCGTCCCCGGCTACGTGGCCCGGGC
>CAYXDZ010000481.1:0-1636 GCA_964463815.1 uncultured Verrucomicrobiota bacterium
GCCGGCGGTTCGCTGATGGTTCCGCTGGGAGCCTTGTGCCTGTTGATCTTCGCCAGCGCGGCCCAGTTGTGGCGCTACTTCAGCCTGCGTGAATATCAACGTCTCGGGGAAGACACCTGGCAGGCGTGGGTGCGCGAGCCGGCCAAGTCACACGGTGAAGTGGGCGAGATCATCCGCTACACGCAGGACGAGGTGGATTCGATCAGCGAGATTCAAAGCCGGTTCTCCGAAGTCATGGGTGCCAAGTTTCCGGCCGTGCAGCGCCGGCTGGTGTTCATGAACGTCATGGTCTCCGCTGCGCCGTTGCTGGGGTTGCTCGGCACCGTGCTCGGCATGATCCATACGTTTGACGCGATTGCGGCGGGCGGCAATGAACTGACCGGCGCGATGGCCTCGGGCATTTCCGAGGCGTTGATCACGACGGAAGTGGGGCTGCTCATCGCGATCCCCGGCTTCTTCGTCACGCATGTCATCAAACGCAAGCAGCACGAGTACGAGGCCTTCCTCGGCAAGCTCGAGAGCTTCACCATCCAACACGTCCGCATGTCCCGCGTGCTCCCCGCATGAAAGGCCGCCGTTCCATCACCGACACCGAGGAGCTCAACGAGATCAACATCTCGCCGCTCATCGACATGGTGTTCATCCTCCTCATCTTTTTCATCGTCACCACGGTGTTCGTCGAGGAGACCGGCGTGGACATCAACCGGCCGGACGCCGCCTCGGCGAGCCAGTTGGAGAAGAACAGCATTCTCATCGCGGTCACGAGCCAGAACCAGGTTGTGTTCGGCCAGCGCGACATCGGCGTCTCCGGCGTGCGGGCGCTGGTGAAACGGCTGACGACGCAGGAACCGGAGATGCCGGTGATCATTCAGGCCGATGAAGGCAGCCTCACCGGCACGCTCGTGCGGGTGGTGGATGAGGCCAAGCTGGGCGGTGCCCGCACCGTGAACGTGGCCACCAAGAAGTAGCGAACGCACGAGGACCGGGACGGGAAGCCGTCGCGGTCCGCAACCTGAATTGAGCCGATGAAACGAGTCTATCAACCGCCGCAAGTCGCGCAGTCGAGCTGGACGACCTGGATCGCCGCCGGGTCGTTGACGCTGGCCGTCTTCCTCATCCTGCCGCTGACGCAGACCGTCTCGGCTTCGCGCGAGGCCTTGCAGTTGGCGCGCATGGACACCATCGCGACTCCGCCCCCGCCGCCCCCCGAGGAGCCACCGGCACCCGAAGAGGAACCCGAGCCCGAGGAAGAACCAGAGCAACTCGAGGAGGATACCTCGCTGCCGCCGATGTCGCTCAGCCAGCTTGAAATGGCGCTGGAAGGCGGGACCGGGGCGGGCATTGGTGATTTCGGTTTTGGTTTCAACACCGCTTCAAACCTCGTCGATCAGATCGACGTGTTCGAGTTGAGCCAGCTCGACAAACCGCCCACGCCGACGATGCAGATTCCACCGAGCTATCCCTCGGAAATGCAGCGCAACGGAATCGAAGGCACGGTGATCCTGGTGCTGGTGCTCGACGAGCGCGGCAAGGTGAAGGAGGCGAAGGTTGAGCGTTCCAGCCATCCCGCCTTCGAACGGCCCGCGCTCGACGCGGCGAAGCAGTGGATGTTCGAGCCGGCGGTCAAGGACGGCAA
>CAYXDZ010000481.1:1736-3082 GCA_964463815.1 uncultured Verrucomicrobiota bacterium
ACCGAAGAAACGGAGCGGAGCCGGCGGCGGCGGGATGAACCCAAACCGCGCGAAGTGAAGCTCACCAATCTCGCGCGACTCCATTACACGCTGGGGAATCTCCAGGTGCAGGAAGGTCAGACCGACGCGGCGATCCAAAGCTATCGCGCGGCGATTGAATCGTTTCCCAACTATCTCAACGCGCAGAAAAATCTCGGGATCGTGCTGGTGCGGGGCGGCAATTTGAGCGAGGCGCGCGGCCCCTTGTTGCGGGCGGTGGAACTCGGCGCGGTGGATGGCAATCTCTACGGCCTGCTCGGGACCTGCTACGTGAGCGAACGGAACTTTCGCTCGGCGGAGCTGGCTTACAACCAGGCGATGATGCTCGCGCCGGAGCGCAAGGAATGGCGGCTCGGCGCGGCCCGCGCGTTGTTCAGCATGTCCCGCTACGAGGAGGCCGCCGGCTTGTTCGCCGAGTTGATCGAGAACGAGCCCGGCAACGCGGAGTACTGGACGTTTCAAGCCAACTGCTTCATCGCGCTCAACCAACCGCTGAAGGCCGCTTACAACTACGAAGTCGTGCGCGAACTCGGCGCGGCCAAACCGGCCACCTTGAACGCGCTCGCGGACATTTATCTTTCGCGCAACCTGCCGGAAGTGGCGCTGGAAGCCTACCTCGCGGCGTTTGAGATGGATCCGTCGGCGGGAGCGAATACGGCGATCCGTTCGGCGGAAGTGCTGGCCGCCCGGCGGGCCGTCATCCCGGCCGGCACGTTGCTGAAGCGCGTGACGGAACTGGCCGGCAACGATCTCGACGCCACCCAGCGCGCCCGGATGTTGCGCATCGAGTCCAAGCTCGCGCTGGCGGAAGGCGAGGATGCCCGCGCCGCCGCCATCATGGAGGAACTGCTGGAACAGGATGCGGATGATGGCGAGATCATCATTCTGCTCGCCCGGTATTATGGTCGGATTGAGAACGTCGAAAAAGCCGAGGTGCTGTTCGACCGGGCCGCCCGGATTCCGGGGTTCGAGGCCGAAGCCCACCTGCGCCGCGCGCAATTGCTCGCGAGTCCGAAGCTGCAACGATTTGACCGCGCCATCGAGCATCTGAAACGCGCGCAGGAGATCGAGCCCAAGGAGAACGTGCAACGCTATCTCGAAGCCCTGGAGCGCCGCGCCCGGGCCGCGCGCGGCTGAACACTTTGTGATGATGACCGGCCTCATCCGCACGTTGCGCCGGCTCGGGCCGGTCTGGTTGCTTGTCCTGGCGGCTCCCGTTTTCGGACAGGAACCCTCCAGCGTGGGCAGCGTGTTTGGCCAGGTGCGCGAGGCCGACACCGGAGTGATCATCACCAACGTCACGGTGA
>CAYXDZ010000482.1:0-3076 GCA_964463815.1 uncultured Verrucomicrobiota bacterium
GTGCGCTGGTCCTGCCATTTGCGATGCTCGACATGGCCATCGGCAAAGGCGACTTGCGCCCCGCCGGCATGATGGGCGGCGGGGTGGGCAAAGAATTGCGCTTCGGCTCCCTGGGTCATGTTCACCCCGAAGAACGGCCAGCAGATGCTCGCCGGGTTTACGTCGATAAACACCATCAGCCGCGCGGGGCCGGGCCGGTCGAGATCGCTCCAGTCGCGGTAAACCCGGTAGCCTGGTTGCAGGGGACGCAGCACCGGACCGTCCCACCCGACATAAGCGTTCAGGGCGTAGCTCCGGATGCGGTCGCGATCCGCGTCACCGGTGGGTCGATCGGCCGGACAGTGATAAATGGCGGCGCGGGGGACGTAGGGTGCCAGTTGGGCAAACTGCGGATCGGTGAGCAGCCGTTCATCCGCGAGGTCAGCGGGGGCCACGCGCGGATTCAGGTAGCCTTGCACCCAGCGCGGTTGTCGGGAGGAACCACCGGCGGGCGTGTAGCCGTTGGCCGGCAGCGTCCCGTGGTGGTCGTTGGCAAAGAGCGACCAGCCGAGCAGCATCTGGCGGTGGTTGTTGAGGCATTGCGCCCGGGCGGCGCGTTCGCGGGTGGCCGCGATGGCCGGCAACAGCAGCGAAGCCAGCACGAGGATGATCGAAGTGCTGGCCAGCAGTTCGAGCAGCGTGAAGCCCCTGTGGTGCGTTGGTTTGGGCCGGGTCATGGGAGCGCCGGTGATACGTCCTGGTGGAACCGCGCGAAAGTAATCCAACCCCGGCGTTTTGACGAATCGTTTTTCTGGATGCAGGCCAGTGCATGAATGGCGTGCATGCCTGCTGGGAAGTTTTGGTTTGCGACGGCTTCTCGCGGTTGGTTAGCGTCCGCCGCGTGCAACCGCCGCCGCCCGCGACGGAACACCCAAAACCGACCTTGATTCTGTGTTGAAATGAACAGTCACCCGCCATCCCCTGCTGAAATTGCCAACCTCATCACGCGGCTGCACAAGTTGTCGCGCAACCTTTGGTGGACCTGGCATCAGGAGTCGCAGGAGATTTTTCAGGAGCTTTCCCCGCGCTGCTGGCAAAAGCTCTATCACAATGCCGTGGCGGTGCTGAATGAAGTTTCCCTGCCCGAGCTTCGCGCCCGCCTGGCCGATCCGTCATTTGCGAACCGCGTCCGCGAAGTGCTGAACTCGTTCGACGCCTACCTGAACCAGACCGACACGTGGGGTGCCCGCCACGCGCCCACGTTGGCGAAAAATCCGGTGGCGTATTTCTCCGCCGAGTTTGGCTGGCATGAGGCCCTGCCCATCGCGGCCGGCGGCCTGGGCGTGCTCGCGGGCGATCACTCGAAATCGGCCAGCGATCTGGACCTCGGCTTCGTGGGCATCAGCCTCTTTTACCGCGAGGGCTATTTCCAGCAGGCGATCAACCACGAGAACTGGCAGACCGAATTCTACAACCGGCTGCACCCGGAGAACCTGCCGATGGAACCCGTGGTCGATGGCAAGGGCCAGCCCGTCATCTGCCGCGTGCGCATCGCGACCAGCGACGTGGCCTTCCGCGTCTGGCGCGTGAACGTCGGGCGTTGTCCGGTGTATCTCCTCGACACCGACCTGCCGGAAAACGAACAGCATTACCGCGATCTGACCCTCCGGGTGTACGGCGGTGACAGCACCACGCGCATCATGCAGGAGATCGTGCTCGGGGTGGGTGGCGTCCGGGTGTTGCGGGCGCTGGGCGTCGAACCTTCCGTTTTCCACATGAACGAGGGACACGCGGCGTTTCTGACGCTGGAGCTGCTGCGCGAAAAGCTTGCCGCCGGCCTCGATTATCAGGCCGCGTTTGCCGCCACCCGCCACGAATGCATCTTCACCACGCACACGCCGGTGGAAGCGGGCCACGACCGGTTCAGCCCGGACCTGATGCACTACGCCGGATTGAATTTCACCGAGCAACTGGGGCTGACGTTTGACGAGTTGATGGCGCTGGGGCGCGTCGATGCCAAGAATCAGCGCGAACCGTTCTGCATGACCGTGCTGGCCCTCAAGCTTTCCCGTGCCGCCAATGGTGTCAGCGAATTGCACGGCCAGGTCAGCCGCGAAATGTGGCATTGCCTCTACCCAAAACTCAAAGTCGAGGAAGTGCCCATCGGCCACGTCACCAACGGCGTTCACACCATGGGCTGGATGAAGGGCACCGTCCGCAGCTTCTGGCGCCGGCATCTCAACGAAGGCAACCGGCCGACCACCAAGGCGAGCGACTCGACCAGTTTCTGGCACATCAAGACGGCCGCGGATTGGGAACGGCAGGTGAACTCGGCCGAGTTCTGGCAGCGCATGACCGATCCCCAGTTCATTTCCGACGAGGAGCTCTGGGCGCTCCGCTACAAGCTGCGGCGGGAATTGATCGAGTTCGCCCGCCGCCGGCTGCTGCAGCCGGGCGAGAATCTGTCCCGCGAGAACTTCATTGAGTTCGACCGCCTGCTCAACCCCGACGCGCTCACCATCGGCTTTGCGCGCCGGTTCGCCACGTACAAGCGCGCCCCCCTGATCTTCCAGCAATTCGAAAAAATCGTCTCGCTGGCGCACGACAAGGAGCGGCCCGTGCAGTTCGTGTTCGCCGGCAAGGCGCATCCGCGCGATGACGAGGGCAAGCGCTTCATCCAGCACATCATTCACCTCAGCAAGTTCAGCGAGCTCAAGGGCAGCCTGGTGTTCATTCCCAATTACGACATCCACATCGGCCGCATGATGGTCAGCGGCGTGGACGTGTGGCTGAACAACCCGCGTCGCCCGCTGGAAGCCTCGGGCACCAGCGGCATGAAGACCGGCATGCACGGCGCGCTGAACATGAGCATCCTCGATGGCTGGTGGCGGGAATCGTACAACGGTGAAAACGGCTTTGCCATCGGGCCGGACGCGCACCCGGCCTCCGTCGAGGAGCAGGACCGCATCGACAGCGAGAACCTCTACCAGGTGCTCACGACCGAGGTCATCCCGACCTTCTACAACCGGGACGCGCACGACATTCCGCGCCAGTGGATCAAGCGGATCCGCAACGCCATGGCGACGATCGTCCCGCA
>CAYXDZ010000483.1:0-3061 GCA_964463815.1 uncultured Verrucomicrobiota bacterium
GCCGCATCCAACGCCCGCGTCACGTCGATTGACGCGCTGGACGATTTCCGGGCGAAGCTGCTGGTCTATGTCGCGCGCGCCCGGCGGCTGCTCGACGATGTGAATGACGACGTGGTCCGCACCCGCGTCTGGCTGCAAAGCGACCGCCTGCCCTACTGGAAGAAGCAGGTCTGGCTGCGGCAAAAGCAGCTCGCGATGGCCGATCAGGAATTGATGACCGCCCGGCTGTCCGGCACGCAGGAGGGTTTGCAGGCGCGGCGCATCGCGGTCAACAAGTGCAAAGCCGCGTTGCGCGAAACCGAGGAGCGCCTCGAACGAGTGAAGAAATGGCTCAAGGTTTACGGCTCCCTGGTCGAGCCCAAGACCAAGGTGGTGCTTCAGATGCGGCAGGTGGTCGATCACGATCTGCGTAAGGCCGTCGCGTTTCTCGAGGACGCGGCCAGCACGTTGACGGACTACGCCGAGCTGCGAAAACTCAATCCAACGACCAGTTCCGCTCCCACCACGAGTGACGAGAGGGCGACAGCAGGGTCCAAAGAGGAGAACGCATGAGCACCAGCGGCAGCGGCGCACGGTTGACCGCACTGACCAAGCATCTCGATGAGCAGTGGCAGCAGACCCGCCAGTTCTGGGATGACGCCAAGGCTGACGAGTTTGAACAACGCTTTCTGCGCGAATTGGAAACCGTCTCCAACGTGACGTGCGCCGGCATCGACAATCTGGAGCAGATTCTCCGCAACCTGAAAAATGACTGTGAGTAAACACTTGTCGGCCGGGGAAACCCTGGGATGGCTGGACCGCCTCCGCGACACCCTCCGCGAATGCACCGCAAATGCCGGGAAGCTCGACGAGGAATTCGCGCTCAATGCGGGCCGGATTCGCCGGCAGACGGACAAGGAAATCGCCACCCTGGAAAGCCATGTCGCCGCCTCGCTCAAGGGTGCCGAGACCGGCCGCGACACGCGCAAGAACGGCATCGTCTTCCGGCACGACCAGCTCAAGCTCCGCATCCAGCAGGCGTTCGAGCGCGCCCGCGAAAGCCGCCTATCCGTGATCGAGGCGCACGAAGGCCGGCAGATCGCCCAGGTGCAGCGCGAGTTGCTGGCGATTTCGCGCGAGATGGAGACGGCGCTGACCGAATCCGATCAACGGTTCGCCGCGCTGCGCAAGGAATTGGAGCAGGAATGCACGGCGGTCGAAGCGGTCGAGCGTAGTGCGAACGTCGCCGTGCGCGGCTATCCCGGCTGGCAGCGCCGGCTCGCGGCCGCGGGTTACGAGGACGACGGCCCGGCGGTTGGGCTGCAATCGTCGGTCGCCGAGTTGAATTTCCAGCTCGCCGAAACTCGCCGCGCCATCAACCGGGTTCGCTTCTCGCCGCCAGTGCTTTTGTTCTGCCTGTTGCCTCCGTGGCTTCTGTTTCCGCTTGTGATCGCGGGCTTCGTTGTGGCGGTGCCGTTGAAACTGCCGGTCAGCGGCGAGCCCATCACCTGGACGCAAGCTGGCATTTGGGGCGGAGCAACGCTCGGCGCGCTGATCGTCCTGCATCTGCTCGGCCGGCTGCTGACGGGAGGAGCGGCGAAGCGCTTGATCGCGGCGGTCGGCCGGTTGCGACGCGTGCGGGCGGCTACGGAACAGGGCATTGATGGTGGCCAACAAGATGCCCGCGCCCGGATTCGCGCGGACGCGGAGCAACGCTCGGTGTCGCTCAAGGAGCGTTGGAATTCGATCAAAGCCGAAGCCGATGCGAAACGCGCCGAACTGGAGCGGCTGTTGGAACACCGGCTCGCGCGTGTCCAGGCACAGAATGAGCGGCTGCGTGAGAAGAGCTTCGCGCGGGTGGAGGGCGAGTTCGACGCGCTCGCCGCGAAGCGCCGTGGCGAGGTCGCTGAGTCGCGCCGTTCGCTGGAAACCAATCGTGACGACCGGTTGCGCGAGTTTGAGGCCACGCAGAAATCCGGCTGGGAAACCACCATTGCGAAGTGGAACGAAGTCACCGCCGGTGCGTTCGAGGCGTTTGCCAATGTCCGGGAAGCCGCCGCCCGTGACTTCCCCGCGTGGAGCGATCCGAAGTTGCGTCAGTGGACACCGCCAACGGCCTTTGCGAGCGCCGCTCTGCTGGGTGCGCTGTCCATCGATCTCGCGAAACTGGCCGGGGCGTTGCCCACGGATCCACGACTCAAGTTGCCGGGGTCGGCCAACTTCGACGTGCCGCTGCTGCTTGCGTATCCCGAGCAGGGCTCCGTGCTCTTCGAGACGAAGGAGACCGGCCGGCCCGCCGCCATCGCTTCGTTGAACGACCTCGTGCTGCGGCTGTTGTCGGTGTCGCCGCCCGGCCGCGTGGTGTTCACGATTCTCGATCCGCTTGATCTCGGGCAGAGCTTTGCCGGCCTCATGCACCTGGCCGATCACGAGGAACGGCTGATCAACCAGCGCATCTGGACCCAGCCCGAGCACATCGAGCAACGGCTCGCCGAACTGAACGAGCACATCGAGAAGGTCACGCAACTCTATTTGCGCAACGAGTTCGAGACGATCGCCGAATACAACGAGCAGGCCGGGCGTATCGCCGAGCCGTATCACTTCCTCGTCATCGCGGATTTCCCCACGAACTTCACGGACCTCGCCGCGCGCCGGTTGATGAGCATCGCGGCGAGCGGCCAACGCTGCGGGGTTTACACCTTCGTGCATTGGGACGTGCGCAAGCCTTCGCCGAATGAGTTCACGCCCGACGATCTCCGGGCGGCGAGCGTCTGCCTGAAGGCGCGCGGCGAACACTTCGCCATTGCCGACCGCCCGACCGACGGCGCGCTCTTGAAACTGGAGACGCCGCCCGACGCGGAGTTTGTCACGGACTTCCTCGGCCGCGTCGGCCGCGCTAGCCTCGACTCGAACCGTGTCGAAGTTCCCTTTACCGACATCGTGCCGGCGGATGCCGAACTGTGGTCGCTCGAAACGACCAATGAATTGCGCGTCGCCATCGGGCGCACGGGCGCGACGAAGCTCCAGCAACTCGCGCTCGGCAAGGGCACCAAGCAGCATGTGCTCGTGGCGGGCAAGACCG
>CAYXDZ010000484.1:0-3038 GCA_964463815.1 uncultured Verrucomicrobiota bacterium
GGATCGTTCACGGTTCCAGATCGAGTTCGGCTGGATGGGCACGTCCGATCCGACGGCCGTGTTGAGCATTCCCAAGGCTTTGGAGTATCTCGCCTCACTCGTGAACGGCGGCTGGCCGGCTATCATGAAGCGCAATCACGAACTGGCCCTGGCCGGGCGTGAAGTGCTCTGCCGGACATTGGGCATTCCGAAGCCGTGCCCGGACGAGCTGATCGGCACGCTCGCGTCGCTCCCGATCCCGGACGCCGCTTCGACCGAACCCTCCAAGTCGCCGCTCTACCTCGATCCGTGGCAGGACGAGCTGATGTCCCGCCACCGCATCGAAGTGCCGATCATCCCGTGGCCCGCGCCGCCGAAGCGGCTGCTCCGCATCTCGGCGCAACTATACAATTCGCTGCCGCAATACGAATTGCTGGCGAAAGGGGTGAAGGAACTCGTGGCGGCGGGATGAGCCAAGGCGCTCGCGAAGCACGCGCCAGCGTCTTGGACTGCGTGTGCTGCTGCACCGCTTTGTGGGGCGTCCGCACGTAAGGTCAGCCGCAATCTTTCCAAGCGGTTGTTGCACGATCAAAAAGGAGCGGATCACAAAAGCCAGACTATGGTTGGCGTTCTGGCGTGTGGGACGGTTCGAGCATTTCGATGTCAACCGCCAGCCATGGAGGGCGATTCGTGAGCCACTGAATCTCGCCGTTAAAGTCGATTGCTACATAGCGAACGTGCGGTAACGTCCGATTAGTGACCCCCTGAGGCCAGTACGCCGCGAGCTGTCTTGGGCAACTCTCGGGATCAATCCAGCATCCAAGCGCTGGATTGAGCGCCAAAGCAGGGGAGTTGGTTCCCCAATACTCAAACCGGAATATGTCGTATTTGAAACTAGTCAAATCGGCAACTCTGCGAACCGCCTCCTCAACCGAGGTTGAGGAGGCAAGTGGTGGAAGGTCTTGAAACTGATCGCGGACGTAACTGAAGATTTTCTCCAGTTGGTGAACCTGCTGATTGAGGTTCATGGTTTCTGGAGCGGTGACCCTTACTCTGGAAAATGCGACCAGCAGGTAAACCACGCCACACAGGCAAAGGCCTATTGTGATCGCAAGTTGTAGGCTGCTTCGTTTCACCTGATAATTTTGTGAGAACAATTCTCGCTGCACCAATTATTGGCTCATCGATGATCGCCCTCTGGTTGAAGCGATATTCTTCAACAACGCCTCCGCGCACGCCTTGGCAAACTCCGGCGCGTTCACCGGGCAGTCCATCTCCACGACGGGCACGGTCTTCTTGAGGTGATGCTTCAGCGCCTGGAAGAACGCCTCGTCTGCGAACGGATCGTGGAAGGGCTTGCCCGGTTCGCCGATGACGGAAAAGCCCTTCTGCGGTAGCAGCACGGTGACGGGTCCGGTGTAGGCATTGAGCTTGGTGGCGAAGATTTCGCCGAGCTGCGCGGATTCCTCCTTCGTCAACCGCATCAAGGTGACGTTGGGGTTGTGCTGATAGAATTTCCGGTCGGCGAACTTCGCGGGCACGGTGGCGCGCGGACCGAAGTTCACCATGTCGATGCAGCCAGGCGCAACTACGGCCGGCGTGCCCGTCTTGCCGGCGGCTTCGAGGCGGGTTTGCCCGGCACCAAGGATTCCACCCACCAGTTCGTCGGCCCACTCCGTGGTGGTGACATCCAGCACGCCGCTGATCATGCCGGACTCGATCAACGATTCCATCGTGCGCCCGCCTGTGCCGGTGGCGTGGAACACGAGCACTTCGTAGCCGGCGGCTTCGAGAATTTTGCGCGCGGCGGACACGCAGTCGTTGGTGTTGCCGAACATGCTGGCGGCGATGAGCGGCCTGTCTTCGCCCGAAGGAATCTTTGTCTCGACCATGCCGCAGATTGCGCCGGCCGCCCGCGCGAGGATGGGCCGCGAGATGCGGTTGAGGCCGGCGACATCAACGACGCTCGGGATCATCACGATGTCGCGCGAGCCGACGAACGGCGAGGTGTCACCACTGGCGAGAGTGCTCACCATCACTTTAGGAAAGCCGATGGGCAAAGCCCGCATGGCGGTGGTGCCAATGGTCGTGCCGCCGCCGCCCCCGAGCGAGATGATGCCGCCGATCTTCTTTTCGGCCGCCAGGCGCGCGACCACCTTTGCGGCAGCGCCGGCCATGGCCGCCACCATTTCACCACGATCCCGTTTCGCCACAAGCGCGGGCAGATCGACACCGCCTTCCCGGGCAACTTCGTCACGGGTGATGTTGGGCTTAAGCGTGGGAGCTTCCAGTGCCCCCACGTCGATGACGAGCGTCTGGTGGCCGCGTTGACGGATCAGGTCGGCGACGAAGCCGTGCTCGGCACCTTTGGTGTCCAGGGTTCCAAGAATCGCGATGGTGGGCATGACGCCGGAATTCACCCGTCAAAGCCCCCTTCTGACAAGCCTTTCATGCGGTGGAACAGGCTTTCGCGATCCGCGCCGCGTCTTCTGGCTGGCGGGGTTGCTTCTTTTTGAAAGCGCGGAATCTTGCCTGTGCCGTGGAACGCACAGTTGCCGTCACCCCGACAAGCCGGCTACAGTCCGCGCACAGCCAGCCCACATGTCAAAGCCCCGCATACTCATCATCGAGGACGACGATTTCCAGTATGAGATCTACGCCGACGCGCTGGAGGACTACGAGTTGATCCGCGCGCGCACGGCTTCCAAAGGACTGGAGATCGCGGGCCAGAACCCGCCCGACCTCATCCTGCTGGACCACATCCTCGACCAGGGGGAGCAGGGCTTGAACTTTCTGCCGGAGCTGAAGGAGTTGCTGCCGTACGTGCCCGTGATCATCGCCTCGGGCGCGTTGGAGGCGCATCAACAGTTGCAGGCGTTGCAAGGTTCCCGTCGCGCCCACTACCTGGTGACGAAGCCCGTCGATCTGCGGGAATTGTTGAAGAAAGTGGAGGACGCCTTGAAGGAGTGCGGCGAGCACGAGGCGGTGCGGACGTTCGCGGCGCTGGAACGCAGCAAGCGCATCGACAAGGAGGAATTACTGAGCCGCTCGACCGACCG
>CAYXDZ010000485.1:0-3036 GCA_964463815.1 uncultured Verrucomicrobiota bacterium
TTTTTGTCATCGGCGGGAACGACGTGCCAGGGTGCGTCGTTCGTGCTCGTGGCACCCAGGCATGCCTCATAAGCCTTCAGGTAGTCCGGCCACAATTTGCGCTCTTCAATGTCGGCAATGCTGAGTTTCCAATTCTTCTCCGGGTTATCAATGCGCTTGAGGAAACGCTTGCGTTGTTCGTCTTGGGACTGGTGGAGGAAAATTTTGATGAGCCGGGTGCCGTTGCGATGCAGATGCGCCTCCAAGTCCACGATGGAGCGATACCGCTCCTGCCAAATGGCCTGGTTCGCGATCAAACCGGCGGGGAGTCCCTGGCTGCGCAGGATTTCCGGATGCACCCGAACGATCAGCACTTCCTCATAATACGAGCGATTGAAGATGCCAATGCGCCCGCGCTCCGGCAGCCGCTTCGTCGTGCGCCAGAGAAAATCATGTTCCAATTCTTCACTGCTCGGCTGTTTGAAACTGAAGACCTGACAGCCTTGCGGATTGACCCCTGACATCACGTTGCGAATGGCACCGTCTTTGCCGGCTGCATCCATGCCCTGAAAGATCAGCAGCACGGCGTAACCGTTGGACGCATAGTGCAGACGCTGCAGCGGGACCAACTCCTCGACCTGTTCGGCAAGCAGTTTGTGGTATTGCTTCTTCGACTTGTAAACCGGGTCCACGCGCGTCGGCCACTTCTTGAGGTCAACTTGTTTGCCCGCGGGAACGCGGAAGTCTTTTGGTTTGATTTTCATTTTCCGGTTCTACGAGTTGTTCGCCGGTGATGCATGAACTGCTTCCTTTCGGGTGGGTCCGCGAAGTCGCTGGTGCCGCTGAAACATTTTTGCGGGAGCTTAGGTGCGGTTGCGCTGTGCGGACAATTCGGTCTCCGCCGCCAACCAATGCCGCACATCTTGCCCGTGCTGCGAACCTTGATTTTCGTAATTGAGGCAGGCCCACCAGGGCACATCATCCGCTGCGGCGCAAAATCAATTTTTCTTTTGGTTTACGTCCGCAGGCGCCGGCCTTGATGCGCCACCTGGTTTTTGGTTTGGGTTCGGGGAGCCGTTTTTGTGTTGAATTTGAAAGAATAGATTATCCACCGGCCCTTCCGCTTTGGGGTGTAACCCCCATGTCAATTGAGGAAGCCACCGGTTTTCGAAGGAGCACCTGCGGGAGTATTTGTTTTAACACATCGCTTGGGTCAGCTCCTCGATCCCGGTTCTCAGCAGTTCGCTTTGTTCAGTCGTCATCATGGTGAGTGGATAGCGGAACCGTTTCGAGGGCTTCGCGTACCTGCGCCAGCCGGCTCTCAAACCGGGCCCGGTCGTGCGGGGACTCGATGGTGCGTCCGGCCAGTTCGGCGATACACTCCGCTTGTTCCCGAAGCACCCGCCGCCGGCCCGGGCTGTCCGTCAGACTGGCGATGGTTTGCAGGGCGCCCAAGATCCGTAACATGATGGCGACGTTGCCTCCGGCGCTGCCTCGAAGTTGATCGAACGATTCGCTCACCAGACTGGCAAAGGTCTGCCCGATGGAGATCACCCGCAGCTCCCCGTCCTCATGGCGGCGCGATGAAGGGATTTCCCGGGAGGCCAGTTGCGCCAGAATCGCCGTCAAATAGTCCACGCACATCACGGCCGTCGTGGTGTCGTTGATGCCGGGTGAGAGCGCGCGCAACGCCATATCCACGAGCTGGCGGATGCCGAACGCGCAATCCTGATGCACCGTGCGGTAGCGGTCGATGCTGTAGGCGGCCCGCAGTGCCGCAATGATCTCTTCGTCCGGCGGACTGTCCAGCGCGAGCGAGGCGAGCGGGGTGTGCTGGATCACAAATTCGCCGATGCCGCGTTCCATCCGCACGATGGTCTGGTGATCCCGCGCCAGCCGCAGAAGCGCCGCGTTGTCCACGCGCTGGAGGTAGCCACTGCGCCGGGCCCGGACGGTCTGCCAGTTCCGTGCCGGCAACGGGAGCGGGGATGGATCGGCTTCGTCAATCATCGGTTCTCGTCCCAATTTTTCCGGGAAAAGCCGGTCCACCGCCGCCAGGGTTTCCTTCGCCACCGAGGCGACAATGCTTGAGGCCTGAATTGAAGATGCGATGTGATGAATGAAGAAAATGAGGGTCCCGATGCCGCCGATGGCCAGCACGACGCTGAAAGCCACCGACAGGCTCGGAACAAATCCGCCCTCGTCGCCCCCGCGAATGGTGCGCAACACAATAAGACAGTAAGTGAAAATGCCGGCGAAAATTCCGAGCACAACCTGCGTGACACGGTCACTCATGAAGTTCCGCAGAATGCGCGAAGTATATTGGCTCGAAGCCAGCGCCAGGGTCACCAAGGTCATGGAGAACGTGACGCCCACCACGGTCATCATCGAGCCGGCAATGGTGGCCAGCATCCCGCGCGCGCCGGCGGCGCCGGCCCCGAACAGGCGCGGCCAGTCGTCCATCCAGGCCCACCGGCCGGAGGCGTCTACTTCAATCAAACCCACGGCCAGAACCGCGTTGAACGCGACAATCAGCGACGGCAGAAACCAGAAGCTTGCCCGCAGGTTGCTCCAGAGGTGTTTGAGTTTGTTCATGGTTAGGAACCGTGGGGAGCTTTTGGCAGCAGATTTTCCCCCTCGCGCAACGGTTGCGCCTGGCGGGCCTGTTCGTCCAGGACGCCCGCTTCGCTCTGCAACCCGCCTTCCGCTTTGGTGGACACCACATCGAGTTCTTTGGACGGCCCAGCGGCAGGCAGTTGTTTTTCCACCGGAGCGTCGGGTGTTGCAGGCGGTTTCCCGTCGAGCATGGTGATGGGAATGCCCTGCGGGAAGACCACCTCGCGAGCCTCGTCAGGCATCGAGATACCATGGTTTTGATACGCGCGTTTTACCTGCCGGATCACGGACGAGCGTACCTTTACCAAACTGTGTTCGCGGCCATTGATCCAAAAATAAACCCGCAAATTGACGGTCGCCTTGCCCAGGCTGTCCACCAGCACCAAGGGCTCGGGTTCGCTCAGCACCGCCGGATGTTCTGTCAGCACTTGCAGCGCGATT
>CAYXDZ010000486.1:0-3023 GCA_964463815.1 uncultured Verrucomicrobiota bacterium
GCGTTCTGCCAGATGTCCTCGATGTCATCGACGTTCCGGCCGCGCGCGAAGGGATCAAGGTATTCGTTGACGGCGGTGACGACCGTGAGCGGCCGCTGATTGTAAGTGCCGCAACCGAGGCCGTAGAGGCCCGGCTCGGAGGTGTCCACGCGGATGACAACGAAGCGGATGGAGCCCTGCGTCGCGCAGGTGTGCGCCTGGACCTTGGTAATGGTGACCGGTTTGGAACCGCGATTCGCCTGCGCCGTCGCGGCCTCGGCCGCCTGCGCGCCGCGATCGAAGAAGCCAAGCGCGGACAAACCGGCGCCGAGGCCGAGGGTTTTGAGGGCGGCGCGGCGGTCCAGGGGAGGACAGGCATGCTGCCTGTTCACGTCGAAGCGTGTGGTTTTCATAAATCAGAAAATTTGGTTACTCCAAGCCCTGTCCGAACTCCGGGAGCCTTTGGACTGTGGTGGCAAAGCGCAGCGACGACACCGCTTTGTGGGACGATGATGCGCGCGGAGCCTCCAAAAACGGTGCTGACTGTGCTGTGCACCGCACTCCAAGAAGCTGGCACGAGGCTGGAAGCAACGCCCTATTTCGTTCCGTTATTGAAGTCAATGTCTGGCTCATAAGGGATCCGGCCGCTCAGCGCATTCACGTTGAAAATGTCCTCGATTGGTTCGCCGGCGAGCTTGGCGGCAGCCGCGAGATGATTGGGCACATGAACCAGCAGCATATCGACCCCTTTCCTGATCTCGGCTTCGGAAAATTTTTCAGGATACAGATGGAGAGCTACGAGGAATGCTGCGTCCTCGGCCCAATCAGTCAGGTGATGGGTAATATCATAGGCCACCTGATCTGAGTGATCCTCAAGCATGGTCTTGAGAATGATGCCTGACGAAGCGGGGATTGACTGCGCAAGCGCCGCTGCCCGTTCGCCCGCAAGTTCATGAAAAATACCAGAAACTTTTGCTCTCAGCGCTTTTAACTCCGCAGAAACACCTGTTGAATCTAAATTATTGTCTGGCTCTGAGTTCACATTCTTGAACTGTGTTTGAGAATCATTGCGCCCTCAGCGACGACGGAAACCCCGGCACTTTCACGCGCTCGCCGGTGTCCTTCACCTTGCCGCCGCGCACGCGATAAATTCGCAGTTCCCGGTCGGGATGGCATTGCACAACCAGATAATTCCCGTCGTTGGTGAACGCCACGCCCTCGGGAATCCGGCCGGTCGGCAGGTGTTGCGAGAAATCGAAGCCATGCTTCGTCCGGCGATAGAGATACAGTGCGCCCGCGTCGGTGCGATGCGGATTGCCCGGCCCGAGATTCGAGCCGTCCATCGTCACCACGGCGAGCAGTTGGCCGTCGGGACTGATCTCGACGCTCTCGGGACCGGAGCCGGTGGTGAGGTGCTGCACCGCGCGCGGCGGATCGGCCTTGAGATCGACCACACTCACAGCATCCAGATCGATTCCGTTCGTGCTGTAACCCTGGCCCGACGTGACCGCGAACCGTCCATCCGGCGTAATGATCACGCGATACGGCTGGCCATAGACCGAGAACTTGCGGCCGGTCGGCTCGACGGTTTCACCGCTGATCTTCAATTCGGCCAGCACACCCGCTTTCTGAAGGCTGACCAATGCCATGCTTGCGCCCGGGCTGATGGCGACATCGGACGCGTTCGCGGCCGGTTCGCTGATCGTGACTTCGCCCAGATGGGTGACGGACTTGCCGTCAATACGCAGTCGCGACACAGAACCGCCCGCACGATTGGCCACCAGCGCCAGTTTGCCATCGGGTGTGATCGAAATGCCGCTGGGTTGCTGGCCGGCCGCGACGTGTCCGGTGATCCGGGGTGGGTTCGCGGTCAGGTCAAGCAGGTGAATTTCGTTCAGCGGCACCGTTTTGCCTGGATCAGCCGGATCGGGTTTTGCCGAGTTCGCAATCAATGCCAGCGAACCGTCCGGCGTAATGGCAATGTTGGAGGGCGGACCGATGACGGAGTTCGGCACATTGCCGATTGTCGTCAATCGGGGAGGTATGGTGGCGAAGTCGAGAATCGTCAGGTTGTCCGGCAGGGCATTCGCGATTCCGCGGGCGGCACCGTTGGTGAGATCGAGCTTGGTCTCATTGCCGGAGATCATGAGCTGCGCCGGAGCGGTCAGCGCTGCCAGCAGTCCGCTGAGCACAGCCAGCCTGGAGAAGATGGTTCGCAACTTCATGATGGGATGAGCCGAACTAACCAGAATCTTCAGGGCAGGTAAATCAAAAGCTTCCGCCGAAAACCCGGCTTTACAAGCGTGCAGGCCGCCGCCATCTTGCGGCCGCTTTATGGACAAATTCTGGAGTATTTTCGCGATGCCCATCGGGCTCTTCATCTGCTTCGGCCCCGCCCTGCTCGTCTGGCTGCGCATGGAACTCACGGCCAAGGACGAGGACGAGCAATAAAATTGATGACGCGCCGGCGCGGCAGCGTCCCTTTTCCCGAGGACGGTGGCGGCGGCCGTTCCCCGGGCCGTCATGGATTCCAAAGAGCAATTTGATTTCTGGTACGCGTTGAACCACTCGGAAGTGCTGGTTCGGCCGGAACAAAAGCTGGAGAGCTTCGGCACCACCTCGGTGCATTACCATCTTGTGACCGAGTTGATGGATGCCACGGACCAGGTGCGCGTGCGCGAGGGGAAGATTCACGCCTTCCGGCCGCAGATCGTCACGCCCACCAGCGTCATGGAATCCCTGCTGGAAGGCTTCGAGGAGCAGCAGGCGGACGCCTATCTCGAATGGCTCCGCGCCAACGAACAGGAACTGCGCATCCTCAAGTACGGTTTCAAGATTCGGAAGGAAGCCATCCAGACCACCGTGGTCAATGACCGACTGGAACTGGTCATCGACAAGCTCCGCGACGAAATCAAGTCCCGGGGCGGCGGCTTGCAGGCGCTCATCCGGGGCGTCGAGGAGCCGTGGGAAGTCTGCCTGATCAAGTTGATGACCGAACTGGTGCAACGCTCGGCGGGCTTGAACGCGCGGGAACTGGGCCGCGA
>CAYXDZ010000487.1:0-3018 GCA_964463815.1 uncultured Verrucomicrobiota bacterium
CGAGAAGATCCTCGAACGCGCCAAGCAGGAGAACGCCGACATCATCGGCCTCAGCGGACTCATCACACCGTCGCTCGACGAGATGGTCCATGTGGCCAAGGAAATGGAACGCACTGGCTTCAAGGTTCCCCTGCTCATCGGCGGCGCGACCACCAGCCGCGCGCACACCGCCGTCAAAGTCGCCCAGCACTACAGCGAGCCGGTCGTCCACGTCCTCGACGCCTCCCGCGCCGTGCCGGTGGCCAGCAGCCTGTTGAGCGCGGATCAGAAACCGGCGTTTGTGACGCAGCTTCGCGCCGACTACGATAAACTCCGCGATCAACACAGCGGTCATCAGGTGAAGCTGCTGTCGCTCGAAGCCGCCCGGGCGAACGCGGCGAAGTTGAAGTTCGACGATCTGCCCAAGCCCGAGTTCACCGGCGTGCGCGTGCTGGACGACGTGTCCTTGGCGGTGTTGCGTGACTTCATCGACTGGACGCCGTTCTTCCACACTTGGGAGTTGCGCGGCGTGTATCCAAAAATTCTCCAGCACGAAAAGCACGGTGAGGAAGCACGCAAGCTCTTCGACGATGCCACACGCCTGCTCGACGAGATCATTGCCGGGAAGCTGATCACGGCTCGCGGCGTGTATGGCATCTTCCCCGCCAACCGCGTGGGCGACAGCATCGAGCTCTACACCGACGAAGGCCGGACCAAGGTTCTCACGACCTGCCACACGCTCCGGCAGCAGATGGATAAAACTGACGGCTCACCGAACTACAGCCTGGCCGACTTCATTGCTCCCAAGGGTGCGCCCGACTATATCGGCTCCTTCGCCGTCACCACCGGTTTTGGTTTGGATGAATTGGTGAAGGGCTACAAGGCCGCACACGATGATTACAACGCCATCATGGCCGAGGCGCTGGCCGACCGACTGGCCGAGGCCTTCGCCGAATACCTGCACAAGCGCGTGCGCGTCGAGTGGGGTTTCGGCAAGTCCGAGAACCTCACCAGCGAGCAGCTCATCAACGAGGAATACCGCGGCATCCGTCCCGCCGGCGGTTATCCCGCCAGCCCCGACCACACCGAGAAGCGCACCCTCTGGCAGCTTCTCGACGTCGAGGCGAGGACGGGCATGAAGCTCACCGAAAGCTGCGCCATGTGGCCCGGCAGCAGCGTCAGCGGCCTTTACTTTGCGCATCCCGACTCGAAATACTTCGCCGTCGGCAAGCTCGGCAAGGATCAGGTCGAGGATCTCGCCCGGCGCAAAAGTCTGCCGCTCGCGGAAATGGAACGCTGGCTTGGCCCGTGGCTGGGTTACTGATCGGCGCATCGCTTTATGAATTCATCAGCCGAGGCCAACATGGTACGCCTGATTGCTGCACCAACGGGCATCCAGGCTGCCGGCAACAGGCCCAAGCGCATTGAAGAATTCATCGGCCGCGTGAATTCGGGCGATACCACGCTCAGCATCGCCTGCATGAAAAGTCCCGCCGGCTGGATCGAACCCGGTCAAACACCCGAGTTTGATGAATACACGATTGTGCTCGCCGGGATGCTGCGCGTGACCACGCGGTCGGGTGTGATTGAGGTGCGCGCCGGTCAGGCCGTGATCACACCGAAGGGAACCTGGGTGCAATACAGCACGCCGGGCGACGATGGAGCCGAATACCTTGCAGTGTGTTCGCCGGCCTTCGCGCCGGGCACTGTTCACCGGGACGAAGCGGGCTGACTTTCTGGCGGGACCATGATGTTGGTCGGTGCGTTCGTGGGAGCCGGAATGCCGACGGGCCGCAGGCCGGTGCTTGGGCTGCGATCCATGGGTCCCAGTTCCTCGCGGGTGTAAGGACGCTCCTTCTTGATTGAGCGGTAAACCAGGAAGTTGCCAAATATCAACCCGATGAACAGTACACCGAACACCGGCAGGAGAATTTCCTTCTTCACCCAGGGCGGGTATTTGATGGGTGGTGGTTCGGGCTCGTTCATCGCTGGCGAGATCAATACCGCGTGATTCACTTTGGGGCAACTCTGGCGACAGCGTGATTCGGATCATCCTGGCCAGCCTCCGGTCTTTGGATGACAGGCCGAAACGCCAAGCCACGCCAGATCAGCACTCATCCTCGCTGACAGCTTGGGCAAAAATAGGTGCTGCGGGCGGCCTGAACGATTCGCCGGATGGACGTATGGCAACGGCTGCATGGTGCTTCAGCCCGATCATAAACCAGCAAGCGCTCCTGATAATACGCGGAATCACCCTCGACCTGGCCGTAATAGAAAAGGCCGTCGCGCCGGGCAGTGCCGGCGAAATCGAGCGGGATGGTCGAACCGCAATCGATGGCCTCGCGCAACACCTCTTGGATGGTTGCGTGCAGGCGTGCGATCTGGGCCTGGTTCAAGCGATGCGCCGCTTTGCGCGGTGATATGCCCGCGCGAAACAACGCTTCGCTGGCGTAGATATTGCCGATCCCGGCCACGAGCGATTGATCGAGCAGCTTGACCTTGACCGCTTGGGCGGAACGTTTGAGCTGCGCCGCCAGATACTCAGGTGAAAACGCATCTGCGAATGGTTCGGGACCAAGTGCATCGAGCGCGGAAAGGTCCGTCGTCAGTCGGCCGAAGTAGCGCGTGTCCTCGTAAACGAAGCGCGTGCGGCCGAGATCGAACGACACGGCGGCATGGCGGGGCAGGGGCGCCTTCGCCGGTTGAAGATACATGCGACCGGTCATGCCGAGGTGACCGAGCAGCTTAATGTGTGGCCGGCTTCCAGCGTGTTGCTGGCTTCTAGCCGGCACAGGAGGGGTATCGCGCTTTCGATCGGCACCGAGTCGCTTGTGGGGTTTCGCCAGATCGAAAACCAGAAACTTCGCCCGCCGCGCCACCCCAAGGAACTTCGCCCCGACCAGTTGCCGCTCAAGCTTCCGCGTGGAATCCGGTCGGATGACCTTCTCGCGATGCACCGTGACCGCGCGGATGGTCTTGCCGTTCAGCAAGGGCGCGAGATGCCGCACCAGCACTTCAACTTCAGGGAGCTCGGGCATG
>CAYXDZ010000488.1:0-3010 GCA_964463815.1 uncultured Verrucomicrobiota bacterium
ACCCGGTGGTGGACTACAATTACGACGCGGGCACCCTGGGTGCCGCCAACACCGGTCTGGCGTTCAATGACGCCTGGAGCCTGCTCCGGTACCGTCATCGCGCCGATCCCTTCAACGCCGCGAGCGTGAGCCTGAACAACCTGTTCAATTACGAAGACCTTTATGGCTCAGCCGCAGCGGACTGGGTGGCCACCAACCGTATCGACGAATACGGCAATGGTCCGCTCGCTTTGAACGAAAACCTGCCTTTGGTGGAAGGTGGCCCGGATGATCCGACTGTTTCCCCGTGGTCCGGTTCGCCGTATCCGAACCGCTTTCTCTCGCTGGACGACGTGTTTGATCCGCAGAAAGCGCCGGCCATGCTGCCGGGCCAGTTGAGCTTTGCGGAGAAGTTGAACCGGCTGGCCGGCAGCAACAGCACCTACAACAGCGGCACCTACTACCGCCTGCTCTCGCAGTTGGGCACCGAGTCCGGGCTGGAGCCGGAGAGCTTCGTGCCGGGATTGGGCGTGGACGCCTTCACCGCCACCAATGTCCGCCCGGTGCTGCCCTACCGGCCGGAGGACAAGATCAACCTGAACTGGGACAACCGCGATCTGCGGAACGTCGCCGGCTACGGTACCAACCGGACAGCGGCGCACTTGGTGGCTTGGGAGCCGCTGGCCTTCTTCACCAACGTGGCCTCGCGCATGTTGCGTTCGCAGGCGTTCATCGGTTCGGACAGCCGGTTGATCGGGCTCACCAACATCATGGTCTGGCCGACGAACAACTACGACGGGGCCGTGCATCGCATCCTCCAGGTCGCGGCCAACCTGTATGACGCGGTGAACAACACAAATGCCTCCATCCAAGCAGCCGCTGGAGAAAGCCAATTTCCGCACGTATTTAGACCTTATTTTCGCAAGGAGGTTTTCACCGATAGTTTTTCGGTGACACATACCAACATTTACATCGCGGGTTATTATTTGGAGGGACCATTGCCAGGATCGCAGATTGAGTTTGCGACCAATTATGTGAGCCGGACGCGCTACATGAATCTCGATTTGCCAGGAGCGCGTGATTTGATCCAAGAGAACCCCACACTCCAGCAAGCCACCAATCAGATGATGGCGCTCGGCGTGCCGCTGGTGGTTGGCGCGAAGAAGGGCTTTCCGAACTTCAACGAGATCGCGATGGAGACGGCGATTCAGATTCAGCGCAACATTCAGTTGCGCCGCCCCAGTCGGAATTCCCTGCCCAATCAGACCAACGAGTTTTACTTCCTCGGCATCACCAATGTCTTCGCCGTCGAGGCGTGGAACTCCTACAAGGCGGCCTATCCACGCCCGCTCTCGGTTGCCGTTGAGGTGGACTACGACATGGCCCTCTTTGGGACGAACGCAGCGACGGGTGCCACGAATTACTTCCAGCAATGGCCGCCGTTGTCCGGTACGGGCGCGCGGCCTGTCGCCGCCACCTTTGCGGCCAGCCTCGAGCTCAATGCGAACTTCTGGGCCGGGCAACAGTTCCAGGTTCCGTTGATGACCAACTATCTGTTCCTCTCGAATTCGCTCTGGCGGCCGAGCCAGATTCCACGGTTCGTGCCAGCCCGGAGCAATGTCATCGATCTGGCCACGCAAACACCGAACCAGTTTTTCATTCCGGACTGGAATCTCACGATCACCAACCGGGTGCGCATGGTCGTTGTGGACACGCAGACCAGGCGCATCATCGACTACGTGAACATGGATCGAATGAACTGGGCCACGAATGTCGTTGACGCCATGACCTTATCGGATCAATCGGGGCGGGATTCAGTAGGCAGCCGATTTTGGAACATGACTCGGGTGAGCGGTGATCAGTCGAATTTGAACGATCCAACTACCGGTTTGCGGAACCAGATGCTGGCTTCATTGGGATACGATTCCACCTCGGATGTCATCTGGCGCAATTACGCTGCGCAAAGTTATACGACTCAGGACAAGGCATTGGCGATTGATGCATTTCGGAGGTTCGTGACCAACGGTCCTGCATTATATTTTCCCAGCAGGCTCAATCCAATCTCCCCAAACGGACTCGTGGCTCAAGCCCCGTTCTCACCCGCCCGCCGGCTGGATTTGAAGCGCAATTACGAAGTGAACGATCCGTTGGTGCATTACACGTCCTACGATCTGGTGCCGCCCGTCGGCGAACTTGATCCCGTGGTGCTCCCCGCCGGTACGGGTGTCACTCCCACGCCGAGCCTGACCACCATCGGCCAGGTGAACAAACGCTACAAGCCGTGGGGCGAGGGCGAGGAAGGTGGTGATTCCACCGCCACCGATCCGGTCTTTATCGACCCGCTCATCAACAATTCGGACGCCTGGAACTTTCCGGATCACAAGCTGCCGAATGTCGGCTGGATCGGTCGCGTCCATCGCGGCACGCCGTGGCAGACCGTCTATCTCAAGTCCACCAGCCGCGTGAGCTATGACGAGAACGGTGTGCGACAAGCGGCCGTGCCGGCTGTCACCGTGGAGCAATGGTATGACCCGGCCAGTCGCATTCGCGGAGCCGCCAATGAATACGGCCTGCCGAATTACGCCACGCCCGACAAGGACTGGCGCTTCCTGGACCTCTTCACCGTGGCTCCGAACGCCAACGCCACGCGCGGCCAGGTTTCCGTCAACCAATTCGGCGAGGCCACCTGGTCCGCCGTCCTGTCCGGCGTCATCGCGCTGACGAACAGCACCAGCAGCGGACCAAGTCTCGCCGGCACGTATAACTCGCTCTCCCAGCCGGTGATCATCCAGCCGGGTTCGGTGCAGTTGCGGCGGATCGTCGAGGGCATCAACCAGACGCGGGCCGGCGCGCCTTTTAACGGCCAATATCTCACGCGCGGCGACATTCTCGCAGTGCCGGAGTTGAGCCTGAGTTCGCCGTATCTGGATCAATCGAAGAACCCCATTCAGCAGGGCATCAGTGATGTCGCGCTGGAGCGGATTCCGCAGCAGATCATGTCGTTGCTGCGGCTGGGTGATCCGCGCGTGGT
>CAYXDZ010000489.1:0-2385 GCA_964463815.1 uncultured Verrucomicrobiota bacterium
CGAGCTGATGGCGCAGATCGCCGGCAGCATGGCGCACGACCTCAACAACTCGCTCGCCCCGCTGTTGATGGGCGTGCAACTCCTCAAGCGGAGTCACGAAGACGAACCCACCCGGCGCACGCTCGATCACATGGAAGCCAGCGCCCGCCGCGGCGCGGAGATGGTGCGCCAGGTCCTGTCGTTCGCGCGGGGGCGCGGTTCCGAGTTCGGACAACTCGATGCCGGGACGTTGCTCAAGGAAATGACCCGGCTGGTCCGCGAAACGTTTCCGCGGAACGTCCGCGTCGCGACTCAGATCGCCGGCGATCTCTGGCCGATCGAGGGCAACGCCACGCAGCTTCATCAAGTGCTGCTCAACCTCTGCGTGAATGCCCGCGACGCGATGCCGGACGGCGGGACGTTGACGCTCGCCGCCGACAACGTGTCGCTGAACGCGGCGGCGGCAGCAGCCATTCCGAACGCCCGGCCAGGGGAATTCGTGTCGCTCATGGTGAATGATTCCGGCACGGGCATCCCGCCGGAGCTGCTGCCCCGACTGTTCGAAGCATTCTTCACCACGAAGCCCGAAGGCAAGGGCACCGGGCTCGGCCTGCCGACGGTGAAGCGGATTGTGGACGCCCACGGCGGCTTCCTTCACGTGACCAGCGCACCGGGCGAAGGCACGACGTTCGAGATCTTTCTCCCGAGGGCGACTCCCGCCACCGCGGAGGAAGTGGCCCCGGACGACGCCAGCCCGCCCCGGGGCGCCGGCCAGACGGTCCTGATCATCAATGACAACGCCGCCGCCCGGGAACTCTTGAGTGAAGCGCTCACACAACATGGTTACCAGGTCCTGTCGTCGGCCGCGCCCTCGGAGGCTTTGGAAAAGGTGGCTAGCGGCAGTTGGCAGCCGCAACTGCTGGTGCTCGATCTGGATCTGGCCGGCGTTGACGGCCGCGAGTTGCTTGCGGTCCTGCGGCAAACCATCCCTCACCTGCCGGCGATTCTGATCGGCGACAATCCGCTCGCCACTCAACCCGAACGGCCTCCGTTCACGGAATATCTGGCCCGGCCGGTGGAGCCCCTCGCGCTCCTGCGATTGGTCGGCCAGCTGTTGCGGGATGTCGGATGATTGCGAATTCCGAAACCTGAAAGAAGGCAGAAGTCCGAGGACCAAACCTGCTGCGCCCATCCATTGGAAAGGGGATCGTTTCCAGCCATTCGCCAGAAGTTGTTTTGGACTTGGGCCTTCGGCCTTCGAATTTCGAACTTCGGACTTTGGGCCAGGGGCAACACGGCGGCTTCGTGCCGGCATCACCGGCCGCCCGCATCGGACGCGATTTGCACGACCTGGTAGTGCCGGTCAAACCACTCGGACCGGGTTCGCGGAGGCTCGGGTCCCGGCGCGGGAAACTCGTAACGCGGAACAACCGCGGTCCGCACCAGGCCCAGTTTGATCAGTTCGTAGAGCTCCTTCGCGTTGCGGGCCGCCGGCAGTAACCGCGGGTGGCCGGAGGGCAATGGTTGCTCCTTGAGGTCGTCCGGATCGGGCGCGCCAATAAATGAGACGAAGAGGTCCGCATCCGTGTACTTCCCGATCATGCGGTGCATCCGGCGCGCGGACAGACCGCGACCCGGCCCATACTTGGCCTCACCTTCGGAGTCCACGTGATCGATGTCTTCGATCGTCACCGCTGGATGGTTCGCAAGCGCCCGCTTGAACGCGGCAAACTGGAGATCGACTTCCTCCGACTGACCCGGTTCAAGGGTCACGATGGCCAGTTTGCCTCGTCCGGCCAGGCTCTCAACCGCGAGCGCGGCGAGGCGTTCGCCGATGCCTTGCTGAAGCTTGACGTTGAGATCCGTGCGCTGGCCCTGGCTCCACCAGATGCGCCAGCCCGCCAGAGCAATCACCAGCACGCACAGCACGGAAATCAGGAAGGATCGTTGTTGTGGCTTCATGGCGAAAAGTTTTCAGGGCAGCACTTCCACGCGGAAGAAGCGCTGGTCGTCGGCCATTGAAAATGGGATCTGCTCGGCGCTCCCCTGACCGGCGATCGTCTGCGTTGCGGTCCAGCTTCCGACCGCTAATGCGGGCCGGGAAGCAATTCGGTAATCGACCCCGGCTTCGGCTAGGAAGGCCAACTGACCGGCCCCGGCAAGTGCTTGGACGCTCAACTGCGGTGCGGCTGGCTGGCTGGTCACGTAGGTGCCCATGTTGTTCAGTCCGCCGGGCAGATCAAGGGAACCGACCGTGCCCACGCGCAGGACTCCCTGATTGTTCACGGCGTTCTCGAAGCGCAACGGCCCGCCGCCAGAATTGGCGCGGACGAGACCCTGGTTGGTCACCGGGCCAATGACCGTGCCCCAGCCGAGCACCCGCGCACCCGGCCGCACCACGAGCCC
>CAYXDZ010000489.1:2395-3007 GCA_964463815.1 uncultured Verrucomicrobiota bacterium
TCTCCGCCGCGCGACTGGCGAGCGTCCCGCGCAAGAGCACGTCCGACTCGGCCCCGCGCAACACCAGCGTCGCCGGACGAACGCCATCGCCCACCACGAACGGCGCGGTGTTGGTCACGTGCGTGGCGGCGGTTTCCAACCGGCCATCCACGAAGCTGACCATACCGATGGCGGAAGTAGTGAAACGATCGACCACGACCCTCGCACCAGCGAGCGTGAGTTCGCCGTCCAACACGGCCAGCCAGCCCTCGCCGAGCGTTGACGTGGTTTCCAGCGTGCCGCCGGTGAGGCTGGCCGTGGCGGTGTTCGACACCCCGATCAGGATGTTGGACACGACGAGCAATGTGCCGCCGCCAAGATTCAGTTCACCACTCGCACCCGGTGCCATAGCCAGCACCACCTCACCGGCGGTCAGCGCGCCGCCATTGATGGCGGCGACACCCGCGCCCTCACGTCCGATGCGCAGGCTCTGTTGCTGCAAGTCCACCACTCCAGAACCGCTCAACGTCAACCTGCCCTCGCTCCCGGCGAACCGACCGAGCGTCAAATCTTCAGTCACGAACGAACCGCCGGTGACATGAACCGTGCCGAGGCTGCCGGCCGCCCGCCCCA
>CAYXDZ010000490.1:0-2975 GCA_964463815.1 uncultured Verrucomicrobiota bacterium
CGTGGGCTTCGAGGTATTCCGGGAGCGTGACCTGTCCGGCGGCCTCCAGTTCATGGAGGCGCTTTTCCAAACGCGGCAGTTCATCCACCCGGCCGGTCGCAACCTCCAGGATCGTCTCGTCCCCGTGCGCCTCGGCCTCCTGCGGGAGATGACCGACCATCGTCCATTCGTCGCGTTCGAGCGTGCCCGCGTCCGGCTCTTTTTGTTTGAGGATGATGGCAAACAACGTGGACTTGCCGGCGCCGTTCGGCCCGACCAGGGCGATGCGATCGCCGTAGTTCACCTGGAGCGAAACCCCCTCGAAAAGGATTCGTCCGCCCAGGGTCATCTTCAAATCACGAATGGTAAGCATGGCAAAATAATGGAACGCTCGCCGTGAATCTTCAGCCAGCCAGAGATGTTTGGGTTGGCCCCCTGAAGGAAACGCGGAACGGGTTGGGTCCGCGACAACGAGGCCGGGAGCTTAAAGCGCGGACGCGACACGTCAACCAACCAGAATGAGCGCCCGATACTGCGTCCCACCGTGAACCGGTTTCCGTCTCCGTTTGCTCAGCGCGGGCCGGCAAACCGTCACCGCGCCCGACCGGCCGCTCCTCAACTAAGCTTCCACGGCCCGCGATACGGCACGTCCAGCCAGGCCGGATCGCCCTTGCCGTCCACAAATTTCTCCTGGATCGGATTCCATTTCAGGTGGGCGTTGTCGTGGTAATAGGAAAGGTTGACCAGGCTGCAGACGGTCACGGTCCGCGCGCCGATTTCCACGTCGCAGATCGGGCGTTTCCGGGAGCGAACGCAGTTGATCCAGTCGGCCAGGTGATTGCCGCTCTCGTAAAGGCGGATCGACCGTTCGTTGAGATACTCGGTTGCCAGCGCATTCAAGCTCCCGGTGTCCTCGGCTTTTTTCTCCTCGCCCAACCAGAATTCGAATTTGCCACGATTGACCATGATGCGGCCGCGGGGGCCGTGAAAGGTCACCCCGCCCCAGCCGCCATGATTGACGATGGTGCCGTCGGCATACTTGAGCTTCACCCCGCTCGTGGCGTTGGGGCGGTCAGCCGGCAGGACTTCAACCGGGCCGGAGTCGTCCATGCCCAGCCCCCACTGCGCGATGTCGAAATGGTGCGCACCCCAGTCGGTTACCCCGCCACCCCCGTACTCGCGGTAATTGCGCCAGGCCGGAAAGTGGGTGTGAACACCCTTGGGACAGAGCACCTCGTTGTAACCGCGCTCCGGGGCCGGCCCAAGCCACAGGTTCCAATCGGTCCCGGCCGGCAGCTCCTGCGCTGGTAAATCGCACCACTTGGCCGGGCCGCCCACATCCACGTCCACCGTATGGATCTTGCCCACGATGCCGTTGCGCACCAGTTCGCAAGCAATGCGGAACTCCCGGGAAGACCGCTGCATGCTCCCGGTCTGGAAGACCCGCTCGTTACGCCGGACCGCGTTCACCATCGCCCGCGCTTCGTGGATCGACTGGCAGAGGGGCTTCTCGCAATAGATGTCCTTGCCGGCATCGGCGGCGGCGATGCTCATCAGCGCGTGCCAATGATCCGGCGTCGCGATGACGACGGCATCAATGTCCTTGCGGGCGAGCAATTCGCGGAAGTCCAGGTAGGCGTCGCAACCCTGGTACGCGCCGGATTCACGGTCCTTGGCGTAACGATCGTTGACCGTCTTTTGCGCGGCCGCCCGGCGGTTGGGCTCGACGTCACACACCGCGACCACCTGGCAATCCTGCCGGCCAAGGAAGCCGCCCATCAGACCGCGGTTCTGGGTGCCCATGCCGATAAAGCCGAGGCTGATCCGGTCGTTGGGCCTGGTCTCCGCCGACCAGATGCGCGAGGGCAGAATGAACGGCGCGGCAACCGCCACGGAGGAAGCTGTGAGGAACCGACGACGCGTGAGTGATTTCGTGATGGGCATGGACCGCTTTATCCCGCCCAGCCGGAAGCGATGCAAGCCAAACCGCGACTCCGCCGGCAACCTCCTTCCTACCGGCAGCCCGCTTGTTCGCACCTCAAAACTTCCAACTCGCCGAACGGACCGTCCTTCCCTACCCTCCGCCGCTCTGATTTATGACGAGTGCCCAAATCCGCCAGTCGTTCCTCGATTTCTTTAAGTCGAAGCAGCACACCATCGTCCCGTCGGCCTCGCTGATGCCGGACAGCCCGAACCTGCTCTTCACGAACGCCGGCATGAACCAGTTCGTGCCCATCTTCCTCGGCCAGACCAAGTGCCCCTACACGCCCGGCCGCGCCGCCGACACCCAGAAGTGCATCCGCGCCGGCGGCAAGCACAACGACCTCGATAACGTCGGGCTCGACACTTATCACCACACGTTCTTCGAGATGCTGGGGAACTGGTCGTTCGGCGATTACTTCAAGCAGGAAGCCATCGAGTGGGCGTGGGAGCTCGTTATCAACGTCTGGAAGTTCCCGCCCCAACGGCTTTACGCGACGATCTATCAACCCGACAAAACTCTGGGCGATCCGGCGGAGCGCGATGAAGAGGCGTGGAATTTCTGGGCCGAAAAATTCCGCAGCGTCGGTCTTGATCCCGCCGTTCACATCGTCAACGGCAACAAAAAGGATAATTTCTGGATGATGGGCGAAACCGGCCCGTGCGGTCCGTGCTCCGAGTTGCACGTCGATCTGACGCCGGCCGGTGACACGCATGGCAAGCTCGTCAATCAAGGCACCGCCGAGTGCATCGAGATCTGGAACCTCGTCTTCATCCAGTTCAACGCGAACCCGGACGGCACGTTCTCTCCCCTGCCCGCCCAGCACGTCGATACCGGTATGGGCTTCGAGCGCGTGACGAGCATCATCCAGGGCACGAAGGGCCTGACCGATTTCGCCAACGCGAAAATTTCCAATTACGAGACCGACATCTTCCGCCCGATCTTCGATGCCATCGAAAATCTCAGCGGCAAACGCTACGGTTCAACGCTCCCGAAATCCGGCAGCACCGGCGAC
>CAYXDZ010000491.1:0-2960 GCA_964463815.1 uncultured Verrucomicrobiota bacterium
TCGCTGGCGTTGCGGGAGTTTGCGCTCGGGGTTGAAGCCTTGGAGCGCTTCGTCCGCAAGGAACCGTTGCGCCGGGTGCATGAAGCCGTCTTTGGCGTGCTGGCACTGGAGAGCGAACCGGTGGACCCGCGGCTTTGATCCGTTTAAGAAACGAGCTGCACCAAGCGGAGTTACCCCGGCCACGAAAGGGCACAAAGAGTGTGGCGGAGCTCGCGTGGGGGGAGCTCGGGTGTGTCCGCCGGTCCACCCGCAGCCGTGTGTAACCAGCGGCGGCTGATCCCGCGTTGCGGGACACCACCGCGCTTCACAAAATTCGACTCCGTCTGCGTGGCGGAAAGCACCATGCGACGCGTGACGAGCATGGTCGGTATGCCAGCGCCCGGGGTGAACGGCCCAGCGGCCGACGCCGGCCGGTTGTTTTGGCTTCCCGCCTGTTGACCCGTCCGGCCATGCTCGGGCGGACAACCCGCATGACCTGGCAGATCGCATTTGTCTTCCTCCTGCTGCTCGCCACTTTTGCCGCGATGGTGTGGGAGAAATGGTCGGTCGATGTCGTGGCGCTCGGCGCGGTGGGGTTGTTGATCGTCGTGGGCATTCTCACGCCCGCGGAGGCCTTTTCCGTCTTCGCCAACGAGGCGGTGATCACCGTGGCGTGCATGTTTGTGTTGAGCGCCGGACTGGAGTTCACCGGCGCGATTGACGCGATTGGCGACCGCTTGCAGAAACTGGGCTTCAAGTCTGACATCGCCCTGCTCGCGTTGACGCTGCCGCTCGTGGCCGGCATTTCGGCCTTCGTCAACAACACGCCGGTCGTGGTGGTGTTCATGCCGATCATGATCTCGCTCGCCGCCGCGAACGGGCTGGCACCTTCGCGACTGCTGATGCCGCTCTCGTTCGCGGCCATATTCGGGGGCACCTGCACGTTGATCGGCACCTCGACCAACATCCTGGTCAGCAGCACGGCCGTCGCCTTCGAGCAACCGCCGCTGCGCATGTTTGAGATGACCGGGCTCGGGGCGATTCTCGGTGCCGTGGGTTTGATCTACCTGCTGACCATCGGTCGCAAGCTGCTGCCGGTCCGCGAAACGTTGTCTTCGATCCTGCAAAGCACCGAGTCCCGTCAATACCTCACGGAAGCCGTCGTGGCCACCGGGTCGCCCCTGATCGGCAAACGCATCGCCGAGACCCCGTTAATCGCGATGCGCCACAGCCGGATTCTCGACATCACCCGCGACGGCGAGGCGCTGGCGACGCCGTTGAATGAGGTGGAGCTCCGGCACGGCGACCGCCTGCGCATCACCAGCGTGTTGTCGGGCGTGATGGCGATGAAAGATGAGCACGGGCTGGAGTTTCAAGCCGGCGGCCAGCTCGGCCTCGAGACCCTCGGCATGCAGAAGGCCCGGATCATGGAGAGCGTCATCGGCCCCAACTCCGAGTTGATCGGCAAGACGATCCGTCAGATCAATTTTCGGCAGCGGTTCGGCATTCTCATCCTCGCCGTTCACCGCCAGGGCCGGAATTTGCGGGAGAATTTCGAGGATGTGGAGCTGGATTTCGGCGACACGATTCTCATGGAAGGCACGGAAACCGCCATCGAGAAGCTGCGCGCGGATCGCAACTTTCTGTTGCTGGCCGCCGCGCCGGCGAAACCGCGGCGGCGGCGGCGGCGCTGGCTGGCGCTCGCGATCGTGGCCGCTCTGGTGGTGGTGGCGACGCTGAACATCCTGCCGATCAGCGCCCTCGCCCTGATCGCCGCCGTGTTGATGGTAATCACCGGCTGCGTGCCGGCGGAGGATGCCTACCGCGCGATCAGTTGGAAGGTCGTGATGTTGATCATCGGCACGCTCGCCTTGGGACTCGCGCTCGACCGGACCGGTGGCGCCAGCCTGCTCGCCCATGAGATGATCCGGGGGCTCGGCGGTTTGGGACCGGTGGTGGTCATCTCGGCGATCTTCGCGCTCACGTCCCTGCTCACCACGTTTTTGTCGAACAACGCCGTGGCCGTGTTGCTGACCCCGATCGTGATCAACGCCGCACAGGAACTGGGGGTGGACCCGCGCCCGTTCATCATGGCGGTCGCGTTCGGCGCCTCGGCCAGTTTCGCCAGCCCGGTGGGCTATCAGACCAACACGCTCGTTTACGGCGCGGGCGGCTATCGCTTCTCGGACTTCGTAAAGCTTGGCTTGCCGTTGAACCTGCTGTTCTGGATTCTGGCCACGTGGTTGATTCCGCTGTTCTGGCCGTTCACCATGCCGGGCCAGTAGCATGAGCCATCGCACTGCAAACTTCACCGCCATCGCCGCCCTGTCCGAAAACCGGGTCATCGGGAATGGCAATCGCATCCCCTGGCACCTGCCGGAGGACTTCAAATTCTTCAAGGCGACGACCATGGGCCATGTGCTTCTCATGGGTCGCAAGACATTCGAGTCGATCGGCCGGCCCTTGCCGGGGCGCGAAACCATCGTCGTTAGCCGCTCGGGATTCGCCCACCCGGGTGTGCGGACCATCACCTCACTCGATGCCCTCCCGGCGCTGGTTGGTGATCGCCGGATCTTCATCTGCGGCGGGGCGGAAGTTTACCGGCAGGCCCTGCCGCTTTGTTCAGATCTCTACCTCACGCAGGTGAAACGCGTGGTTGAAGGCGATGCCTTCTTCCCGCCGTTCGAGGAGCTCTTTGAGCCGGTGGAAACTTTGCAGGACAACGCGGACTTCCGCATCGTGCATTACCGGCGGCGGCTTGCCTGATCGCGGTCGTCATCGTTACGTTCACCGCATGTCGCTCCGGAAACCCGCCCGCGCTACTCACCGCGTTCATTGTCTCGGCACGGGCGACGGCTGGCCGTGCGCGGAGCGCCATCACTCCAGCTACCTCTTCGAGCTGGCGGGGGCGTGCGTGTTGATCGACTGCGGGGAATCCGTCTGCCGCTCGCTCGCGGCGCGCAAGTTCGACTGGCACCGGC
>CAYXDZ010000492.1:0-2945 GCA_964463815.1 uncultured Verrucomicrobiota bacterium
GATGCGGTTGCGATAGTGATAGGGTTGCGGACAGGGCACCACTTCCGCGACGAGCGGTTCGGCGAAGCCGCCGATGCGGATAAAATGTTCGCGCACCTGGCGGCGCTTGAGCTGGAGCTGGAGCACGTAATCGAGGTGCTGATACTGGCAGCCTCCGCAGGCACCGAAGTGCGGACACAACGGCGCAACGCGTTGCGGACCAGGCTGAAGCACTTCCAGCAATCTCGCGCGACCGAACTGTTTCTTCACCTCGGTCACTTCCACGCGTACCCGGTCACCCGGCGCGACGAACGGGATGAACAGCACAAAGTCATTCACGCGCGCGACACCTTCACCGCCAAAGGCGATGTCGGTGATGACGACTTCAAGTTGCTGGCCGACCCGAGGAGCGATCGGCGGCGCGACATTCGGGCCGCCCGATGGCGTTGCCGGCATGGAATTATCTGGCGTCACTGGGGCGAAGAGCAGACCGGCTGGCCCGTCCGCTTGGCAAGGGGTTTTTGGCGTCCCCACCGGAACAGGTCGTCGGCTGGCGGGACATTCGCAGGTGATCGGCTAATGACAAAACGTCGCCTTCACCCGGCGGGACTTGAGCACGTAAAGGCTCCAGATGATTGCGTAGGTGACCGTTCGGGTTACTTCCCGGGGATTGAGTTCAACATCCCCCAACGCCTCCGCCGGCAACCATTTCAGGGCCGCGAAGTCGATCACCACGGCGACGGCGCTCCCCATCAGGAGGGCGATGTAGAAAGCGGGGAAAGTGCGTCGTTTTTGAAAGAACAACACAATGACCAGGCTGGCCAGCCCCAGCAGGCCAAGGTTGGCCAGCAATTCAAAGATCAACACGGGAGCCCACAGTTCGTGATAGTTCGCGCCCCCCGGGGTGGTCAATTCGTGCCAACTGGTGGCGGCATAGACTTCGGCATTGTCCCAGAGGGTATAGCCCAGCAAGAGCGGGCGAACCAGGAGTCCGATCATGACCAAGATCAACCAACCGCCAAGGCCCACCAAGCGTGGCTCCACCAGTGGCGGTGGCCCGGTGGCGACCGGTCGGTAGCGATAGCCGTACACGGCGGCGGCGAGGACCAGGAGGGTCCAAAGCATGGCCACCATGGCGATTGGCCAGTTGATGCCGCCACTATTTGCCGGCGCGGCCGGGTGTGGGAACTGCAGATAATAGGAGGTGATGTCCCGCGCCGCCCCCACATCCTTGACATGTTTTGCGACCTGCGCGGCGTTCAGGGAATCGCCCTTGGATTGGTAGGCATAATCCAGCTCCAATAAGCGGCCTCGTTTGTTGGCTGTGTACCGCAAACTGAAACCGTCCGCCTCAATCAATTGATCCTCAGCACTGAACGCCATGTCGTCTGGCAGATGCACGCGGATTGTTTGCCGGCGCGCAACCGGATGAGCCACCGCAAAAGGCATGGACCGCACAATCGCTTCCGGCCGGGTCAAGAATTCATCAATGGCGGAAGCGTGAAAGCCGGCAACCAGCCAGTGCCCATCTTTGGAAGGCTCCCAAAAATCGGCGATCTGATATTGCTCCACAATCACGACTTGGTTTGTCTGGCGTGATTCTTGGACCGTCAGGGGAGTTTTGACGGTGATTCCGGGATACGCTCGGGCGTAATAGTTCAGGTAGTTCTTCTGAAGTTGCTCCCGGTCGGTATCGGAGTTGCGCCATCGCTGCCGTTCCGCATCAGCACCCTCGTAAGTGGTGGTCACCACGAGTTCGACCGGTGATTCGAGATCGTGAATGATGAACTCATCCACCACCGCCACGGTCCCGATGGCTTGCGCGGATTCCGGGACATCGGACAAGCCGACCTCATCCGCTGCCACGACCAAGGCCTTGCCATAGTGCGGCAGCACCAGCATCTCCAACGGACCGATCTGGCGGCTCCGGGTGGGGTCCACCCAGTAGTCGGCACCGGCGATCCGCAGGCGGCAGATGACATGATCGAACGCAAGGGGTGAGGGGAGCCACCCGTTGATCCGTTCCTTGCGTTCCGTGTTCACCAAGGCAGGCCAAGCCTCCACCCCGAGCCGGGAAAGCAGCAGACAGAGCAGATAAGTCTTGTCCTTGCAGTCACCGAAACGCCGGCGCAGAACCGTCAGCGGGTCGGAGGGTTGGTGCGAATCTGGACCCATCTCAAAGCCTAGGTAACGGATTTCGTCCTGCACAAACCGAAGCGCCTCACGGGCCGCCGCCAAGGGCGCGGGATGAGCCTCACGGATCTCCTGGACCAGGGCATCCACTTCCGGCACGGCTCCCGCAGTGGGTGGATAGAGTTCCAGCGCCCATTGAACCACTTGCGCCCAACTGGAAAACTCACTCCACTCAGCATAGCCAAACGGCTCAAACCAGGCCGGCAGATCGTCGTCCGGGCGCAAAGCAGGGACCGCGCTTTCCTCCCAGCGATATTCGGTCACCTCCCCCGCATCGATGATGGCTGGCCCCGCGGCCTGTCGATGGTTTCGGAAGTGGATTTCCCGGCCCTTCGGCACCAGAATACGGAGCATCCGGTGGCCGACCGGAGCCGCCCATTCCAAACTCTCCCGGCCCACCGCGCGGCCACCAAACACCGGATTCCAGCCCTGGATGGAAAACGAATAGTCGAGCACATCCCCGACACGAACATCCGTCGGGAAGATGACGGCCGTAACAGTGCCGTCGTAGAGCTGCGCCGCCAATTCGGTCTCGCGCTGAATCAGCTCGATCGGCGCAACGCCCAACTGGTCGATCACCGTGCCCTGCCGGATTATTCTGACCTGATGGAGGACCAACTTTTGATAGCTGGGGTCGAAGTTGATCCGAATCTGGCTGCCGGATTGAACGCCCTCCATAGTCAAAAACTGCCGGGCGTAATGTCCGTAACGTTCCTGGGTGCCAAGGTGATGCTGGGAATCAACCAGCAAATAAGCCACCCCCTCCAACACTG
>CAYXDZ010000493.1:0-2942 GCA_964463815.1 uncultured Verrucomicrobiota bacterium
CGAGCGGCGTGACGTGTTCTGCTGCGACGACACGCTGAACATGACCTACCTGGCGTTGAATCTCAGCGGCTATGTCAACGGCGTGGCGAAGCGGCATGGCGAGGTTTCCCGCGAGATGCTCCAGTCACGCGACCCCTCCCGTCCCTACCAGATTGACCACATTACCAACGGCGTGCATCTGGCCACGTGGGCTGCGCCGGCTTTCGCGGCGTTGTTCGACCAATATCTGCCCGGCTGGCCCGAGGACAACGCCAGCCTGCGCGGAGCGGTGAACATCCCCAAAGCCGAAATCTGGCAGGCCCATGCCGCCGCCAAGGCGGAGTTGATCGAGGAAATCAACCGACGCACTCAGGCCGGGTTCGATCCCGACACCTTCACCCTCGGCTTCGCCCGGCGGGCGGCGACCTACAAGCGGGCCGACCTCCTCCTGCGCGACCCGCGCCGGCTCAAGCGCATCGCCGCCAAACATGGCGGGCTGCAGATCGTCTATGCGGGCAAGGCCCATCCGCGCGACGAGCAGGGCAAACACCTCATCCAGCGGATCGTCGAGGCGCGCGAGGCCCTGTTGCCCGAGGTGCGTCTCGTGTATCTGGAAAACTACGACTGGGAGTTGGGGCGGCGGATCACTGCGGGCGTGGATGTGTGGCTCAACACGCCCGAGCCGCCCAAGGAGGCCTCCGGCACGAGCGGCATGAAGGCCGCCCTCAACGGCGTGCCGAACCTCAGCGTGCTCGACGGCTGGTGGGTCGAAGGTTGCGTCGAGGACGTCACCGGCTGGGCCATCGGCGACCAGTGCCCGACCGAGGCCAGCCCCGACGAACGGGCGGCGTGCGACGCGCCATCGCTCTACGCCAAACTGGAAAAGGCCGTCCTGCCCAAGTTCCACCACGATCGCGCCGACTGGTTGCGCGTCATGCGCCACGCCATCGCGCTCAACGCCTCGTTTTTCAACACCGAGCGCATGGTGCAGGAATATGCGCAGAAGGCCTATTTCGGATAACCACCCATGAAAAAACACCTCCGTATTATTCTGACGATCGTGATCGTCGTGCTGCTGGGCGCGTTGATCATCCAAAACCACGCGCCGGTGCGGGCGCAACTGCTGTTCGTGGCCGTGGAGATGCCGCTCATCCTGCTGCTGGCGCTCACCAGCGGGCTGGGCTTCATCCTCGGCCTGCTTGCCGCCTACACCGGCAAGATCAAACCCAAGTCCTGAACGTCGGTGCGCCGTCCGCGCCGCGCGGCGGCGCACGCGCCAACCACAACAACCCATAATCCATAACCCATAAATCCCATGAGAGTATTCACCAACGGTCTTGTTCTTGGTCTGCTGCTCGGCGGCGGCCTCGGCTGGTTCGCCAGCAAACTGTGGCAGCGGCCTTCCCCGGCCAATGACCGCTTCCAGCAGGAAGCCATGCACGCGGTGGATGCCGCCGGCGCGGCCCTGTTCCACACTGGCGAGGCGCTCAAAGCCAAGGCCGAGGTGCTCGGCCTCAAGCCGGATCAAATCAAGGAAGAAATCGCCCGCACCGGCCGGGTGGTGCGTCGCCAGTCCCGCGAACTGGCCGACCAGGCGGCCGACGTGACGGTGGATGCCGCGACCACCGCGGCGGTCAAAGCCCGCCTGGCGGCGGATGCCGAGTTGTCCGTATGGAGCATCAGCGTGAGCACCACCGCCGGACGCGTGACGCTCGACGGCACGGTGGATTCGGAGGATCAGATCGCCCGCGCCATCACCCTGGCGCTGGAAACCGACGGCGTCGTGCAAGTAACCGCCGATCTCAAGGTCAAGTCACCGCAATGATTGGGGAAAGAACCGATCGGCGCGAGTTTTCCCCGATGCGGGAAGTGCAAGCAGCATCAAAACAAAGCAACATAAACAACACGAAAAGAACAAAACCATGATGGACACCCAAAAAGCATATCGTGACAAACTGAACGCCCAGATCGAGGAGCAGCAGGCCAAAGTCGCGCAACTGCGCGCCAAAACCAAACAAGCCATCGCCGAGGGCAAGATCACGGCGGCGGAGGAACTTGATGCCGCGGAGGCCAAGCTCGAAGCCGCGAAAGCCAAGCTCAAGGAATTGAGCGAAGCCGGCGAAGGCGCGTGGGAAGAACTCAAGGAGGGCGTTGAGTCGGCCTGGACCAGCTTTTCCGAAGCGTGGCAGAAGGCGGTGGACAAGTTCAAGTAACCGGAGGAACCGAACCGGGGGCGGCATCGGGCCGCCCCCGGGTTGCGGTTGTTCCCGCTCCACCCTCCTAACCGACCTGTGAATCTTAACATCAAGAAAATCCGCCTGCTGGGCGTAGCCGGTCTGGCCGCCACCCTGACTCTCGCCAGCCCCGCGCGCGCCGACGACTTTCAAACCTGGCAGACCGTTTCCCTGAAATGGCTCGACACAAAATACGTGGACCTGACGACCGCAGTGCATACGCGCTTGTATGACGACAGTTCGGAGTTCGCCCTCTGGCGTGTCGGCCAGGCGGTGAGCACCGATCCGCTGCCCTGGCTGCGGGCGGGTGTGGCCTACCGCTACACCGAAGCGAAGACCCCCGCCGGCGACTGGCGGCATCAACATCGCGGGGAATTCCAGTTGACGCCGCACCACCGGTTCAGCGACCGCGTGAGCGTGAGCCTGCGCAACCGGCTCGAGTTGCGGGCCACCAAAGGGGTGGACGAGGTGCATGAAGTTCTGCGGGTGCGTCTGCAACTCAATATCACCACACGCGAATGGAAACCGCTCCGGGGATTCTATGTCAGCAATGAAGTGTTCCACAGTTTCGATCGCGATGTGCTCTTCGAAAACCGGGCCGTGCCGCTGGGCCTGCGGTTTCGGCTGCATGAAAAGGCAACCCTGAGCGTGTTCTACATGATCCGCTCCGTGCGCGGCGCGGACGAATGGCGGCACGCCCACGTGCTGGGCACGGGCCTGGCCTTCTCG
>CAYXDZ010000494.1:0-2927 GCA_964463815.1 uncultured Verrucomicrobiota bacterium
CATTGTGGAACCTCCCCATATCCCAGCAGTAACGAGACGGGCTGCGTTTGACCGGATTGACGAAATTGAGCGAGAGCGCCCGCGTAGTGGCATCACGTTTTCCGTAACGGATGACTTCACTATTCCCCGCCCGGCCTTGTTCAAAGCTGTGGAAAGTGAATGAGTCTTGGTGTGAGCGACGAACCCCTCCTCAATTCAACTCGACTTCCAGGTGCCGCACGCCGGGTTCCTGGCGGGTGATCCGTACCGGGCCGAACCGACTCAACAATGCCACAATCGCCTGGTTGTCGTTCAGCGCCTCGCCCGTGAAAAGCCGGATGCCGCGCTGGCGGGCGATGCCGATCAGTTCCCGCATCAAGGCCGTCCCGAGTCCCTGACCTTGAAACGTGTCATGCACCGTCACGGCAATCTCGGCCGAGGCCGGATCACCCAGCCGGACGAAGCGCGCCCCGCCGATCACGTGTCCGTCCAAGGTGGCGACAAGGCAACACGCGTCCGTCGAATTGGCTTCAAGCAGAGCGCGCAGTTCGGTCAACGGCAGGCCGTGCAACGCGCTGAAAAAACGGTTTCGCAAAGTCCGGCTCGAAGCGGTCGCCATCGCCTGGGCCACGGACTCCGCATCCTCCGCGCGGGAGTGCCGGATCTGAATGTGCCGGCCATCTTGAAGGATGTAATCCGGGAAGCCACCGGCATTATTGGCGAGATTAACAGACATCGTGCGCCACCAGTTTAGTGCCCGGCCCATCAATTCCAAGGTGACTTTCTGCATCGTTGGTTTGCGACAAGGCTCCCGTTGAGGTGGCCAAACTTGGGGCTGTTGTTTCGCCGCCGGACTTGCCAAGCTCACCACCATGCCCTGCCCAAGATTCCCCGCCCGCCGGCTCACCTCCTGGCTCTTGGTGTTGTTGCTTCTGGTCCCGGCCGCATCGCGGCTGACGGCTGCGCCCGAGACCCACATGGTCGCCATGCGCGATGGTGTGAAGCTGGCGACGGATGTCTATGTGCCGGACGGCGCCGGCCCGTGGCCGGTGATCTTGTTGCGATTTCCTTACAACAAGGCGCTGGGCGTCGGCATCGGTCCGGAGGCGACGAAGCGCGGTTATGTCTTCGTCGCGCAGGACACGCGCGGTCGGTTTGCCTCGGAGGGCGCGAACCTGCCGTTTGATGCGGATGGCCGCGCGGACGGCCAATGGGATGGGCACGACTCGGCGGAGTGGATCGCGAAACAACCCTGGTGCAATGGAAAGATCGGCACGTGGGGCGGCTCGGCCGGCGCAATCACGCAATACTTCCTTGCCGGTACCGGGCAGTCCAACATTGTCAGCCAGCATCTCACCGTCGGCACGGCAAGCTTGTTTCAGGAAGGAATTTATCGCGGGGGAATCTTTCGCAAGGCGATGGTCGAGGACTGGTTGAAAAGCACCCAGTACGCCCCCAACGCGCTGGATCTTTGGACCACCAACTATCCGTACACCCAGTACTGGAAGGACCGCGAGATCACCGGGCACTTTGGCCACATCAACGCGACGGGGGTTCACATCGGCGGCTGGTTTGACATCTTCGCGCAGGCCACGCTCGACGCCTACCGGGGATATCAAACGCAGGGCGGGCCTGGCGCGAGGGGAAAGCAGAAGTTGATCATGGGACCGTGGACGCACGGCGTGCTCACCGAGCAGTCCGGCGAACTCACTTTCCCCGGAGCGAAGACGACGCCCGGTGACGTGCATGATTCGTGGAAGTGGTTCGCGGCGACGCTGAAAGGCGAGACCAATGGCATCGCCGAGGCCCCGGCGGTGACGTACTACGTGATGGGCGCGGTGGGCGAGGTCGGTGCGCCCGGCAACGAATGGCGCACGGCGGATCAGTGGCCGCCGGTGAAGACCCGCGAGCGCCGGCTGCACCTGCGCGCCGACCACAGTGCCGGGTTCGGCGGCGGCTCGGGCAGCGGCCGCTTGACCTACACCAGCGACCCGGCGAATCCGGTGCCGAGCGTGGGCGGCTACGAGTTGACGATTCCCGCCGGCCCCCGCGATCAGCGCCCGGTCGAGTCGCGCCCCGACGTGCTCGTGTTTACCACCGAGCCCCTCGCCGAGCCGCTGGAATTGCTGGGTAACGTGGTGGCGCGGGTGCGGTTGGCGAGCAGCGCTCCGGACGCGGACCTCATCGTGCGGCTGTGCGACGTGTATCCCGACGGGCGGTCCTTCAACATTTGTGAGGGGGCGCTGCGATTGCGTTTCCGCAATGGTTTTGAAGCGGGCGAATTGCTTCCGTCGGAACCGGTGGACGTGGCGATCACCCTTTGGCCGACGAGCATGATTTTCAATCGCGGTCATCGGCTGCGCGTCCACCTCGCCTCGAGCAGTTCCCCGGCGTTGGAACCGAACCTCCAGAACGGCCTTGGACCGCGCAAAGGAGCTCCGCAGACGGCCAAGTTGGAATTTGTGTTCGACGGCAAACTCCCCCACCTGGTGCTGCCGGTGGTGGCGAAGTGACCGGCTCAACGCCGCCCGTCAGGTGAGGCCCAGGTCTTCGTAGATCGCCGTGTTGATTTCGCGGGCGCGCAGTTGATGGAATTTTTCACCGGGCATGCCGTTGCAAACCCACGCGACGGCCAGTTCGTGTTCCGGATCGGCAAAACCGCACGCGCTCTGCATCCCGCCGTGACCAAACGCCGCATCACTCGCGTGCAAACCGAAACCGTACGGCACGGTGCTCCGACCGTGGCGGTTCGAATTGATGATCACGCCCCAACCCCAGTCGATGACGTGTTGAAACGAATGGTCAAACCGGCCGGCCCGTTGCCGGGCGGTCATCTGCCGGATGGTGTCCGGTCGGAGCAAACGGCCTTCTTTCGACTGCGCATCGGCCAGCAGGGCCGCGTAGAACCGGGCCAACTCGCGCACGGGCCCCCGCATCGTGCTGCCCGG
>CAYXDZ010000495.1:0-2905 GCA_964463815.1 uncultured Verrucomicrobiota bacterium
TCCCCGGCCCGCCATCACCGTCATGCTCCCCGACGAGGATTGAGCTGACAACGTGCTGCCGTGCTTCCAGCCGGCAGGTCCCCTCTCGCCCCGTGGGATGGCCGTCCGCCTATCCCACCGGGGCCGCGCCGCCCCATCTTCCCTCCGCGCCCGGCGTAACCGCCGGGCGCGTTTGGGAAGCCGAACCTCGGCTCGAAGCACACGCCGATTGACAGCCGGAAAGCCGGCGTGTAGTCCCTTCGCCGTGATCACGGTCAGAGGGCGTCAACCCGTCGTTGCGCACATCAACTCTTTCCGGGATAACCTCTGTTGAATCGCGGTTATTAACACTGTTCGCTGTAGCCGCTGCCACCCATGATCGCCGTTTATCAGCTCAAGAAAGACAACGATCGAGTTCGCAATATCCAGAAGGCTACATTGACGACTGAGGACTACGGCATTCAGCAGACCCACGGCCTTTTCGGATCCGACGACTGGTGGCGGCAGATTGCCGACGGCAAGCTACCCCTCCAGACACTTCGCGGAACTATAACGCGAGTCTACATGGGCAGTATGGGTGATTGGCCCGAGTTTGAGGTGGCGATACCTGAAGGCGCGAAAGAGTCGTTCACACGCGAGTGCCACACTCGGGAGCAGGACGCGGAGTATCGAGTGGGGAGAGCCGTCGAGATCGACTACGTGTGGCAGAAGCACAAGAAGAGTTTCATCAGCCACACTCTCGACACGAAGATCGTGGTTGAGATCAGGATAGACAACAGCGAACCAGACGGTCCAGCGAACGGGAGCCAGCCGATTCGCTCAGAGACAAATTCAACCTCATCGGCGGCTGGCTCCCGTCGCTGACCTTTGCGTTAGGCCACTTCACGCTTATGCTCGATCGTTTCCTTCAGATGTTTTCAAAGCCGAAGCTGAACCTTTCGGACGAGGCGCGTGATTTCATCTCCACATTGGCCGCTTCGGACATCTGGATTCTTGCGATCGGCGTGCGAGGCACACCCGCGCTGCCGTGTGCTTCCGATCCCGCGATCTACGCTGCTGTCGCTGCACACAGAAAGGAGCTATCAGAAATCGGGGACGATGATTCGGTGGTTCCCTTCAACTACGAGCGAGAGGGCAGGCAGATACTCCCCTTCTTTAGTTCTGAGGAGCGTGCCAAGCATTTTCTTGCGAACGGAGGCTTGGGCGACATTTCTCTATTTCAGCCATACAGTTTGCTGGCTGGATTTGTGACGGCACCAGAGAACGAGAGGTTCGAGCTCTTGCTCGATCCATGCTCCCCATCGGAGCGCACATTGACCAGAGATGAGAGACAATTTCTACGTTCAGTCTGCACACCAGCCGCCTAACCATGCGGCCTGCCCCGACTCGGAGCCGGGCCATCGCGGTTACAGTCGGGGCGACCTGTGGCCCCCCGCCTCTCATTGTGGGAAGTCGAACTTCGACTCACACCCCCCGCAACTTCCTCGCGCTGACCGTCCTGCCTTTGGTCGCCACTAGGTAACGCAGACAATCCGCCGCGTCATCACCGCCCACGCCGTCCTCGTCGGCGTCCACCTTGAGCACATCCTCCGGTCGATGCGGATCATGCTGCAACGCCGGCAACGTCTCCAGCAACCGACCGCACCGCCGGTGAATGAACAGCGTCGGCCGAATCGCGGCCTCCACGTCGCCCAGGCGTTGCAGGATCTCCGCCCAGCCGTTGATCCGGTCCGTGTTCGCGCACGTCAGCTTGATCCCGTGCTTCGCGTATTGCGCCGCCACCGTCGTCCCGTCCGATTGCTTCGAGAACACATCCGCCCCCGCCACGAACCGCCGGCATTCCCGGTAGGGCGACGCTCCGGCGGAGCCGTGACTTCCTTCTGACTTCTGCATTCTGCCTTCCAACTTCACGCCATGCCTCGCCAACATGGCGTGAATCGCAGCCGCGTGCCGCTGCGGCAACCACAACCGTTCCGCGTGCTCATCCACCACGAACACATTGCCGTCGCCATCCGTGCAACCGAGCAAGGCAACGGTGTAATGCGTGAACCCGTAATCGAGCGCGCAGAACCACTCCCGCGCCCGCGTCGGATCAAACTCGTCGATCACGTGGACCTCACGCCGGAACGTCGTGAAGAACTGGCCGGCGGCGATGTCCCAGTCGCCATCGAACCACGCCCGCTTCTGCCAGCCCGTCAGATTCTGGAGCACGCGGACGTACTCCGGATTCGTGAACGCGTTGTCCGTCACGCGCGCGGGAACGAACACCGTCTCAGGGAACTTTCGGGCAAGTGGCTCTGCCTTGCCCCCGCCCGTGGGGACGGGCGAATTGCCAGGCCGAGGTTCGGCCGGGAGCACGAACTTCGTGCGATACCACGCATGCCCGATCCCGCCCGGATTCGTCGTCGAGTAGATGCGCGGCCGCCAGTTCGGCTTCGAGGTCCGACAACACGTCGTGATGTCCTGATGCTTCCGCGAACTTAGCGTGGTCGCTTCCTCGATCCCGATCACGTCGTATTCCAACCCCAGGTAAGCATCGATGTCCTTCTCCGCCTGGAAGTGCCCGGCGATGATCCGCGAGCCGTTGGCGAACGTGAGCACCCCGCGATGCGCCGAGAACTCATGACGCATCGCGCCGAACAATCGGCGGCGCAGATCCTCGAAGTTTTCGAGGTTCGCCTTGCCCACCTTGCGGAGCAGCAAACACTTCAATCCGGGAACGCGCTGACAATCATCGGCGCCCATCTGCGCCAGGAGCCAGTGCGACTTCCCGCCACCCCGCGCCCCGCCGTAACCGACCGCCGTCGGCCCGTCCGGTCGATCACAGAGCCGCGCCGCCGCCGAGGCCGCCAGTTGCCGCGACTGCAGGATCACGTTCGCCTTCGCGAACCGTTCCATCTGATCCCGTGGACACCCCGCCAGCCGA
>CAYXDZ010000496.1:0-2904 GCA_964463815.1 uncultured Verrucomicrobiota bacterium
GCGGCGTTGTTCGCGGCGGGGTCTTTGGCGCGGGCGAGGTTGATGGCGCGGTCGCGGGCGTTGTCGTCGGGCTTGTATTTCTCGTGCAACCGCTGGTGCTCGGCCGCCTGCTCCTGATTGCCCAGACGTCCGTGAATGATGCCAAGGTTGTAGTGCGCGGTGAGATTCTCGGAATCGATCTTCAACGTGTCTTCAAAGCGCCGGATGGCCGCCGCCAGGAATTCCTGCTGCGCCTCCGGATTCGCGCGCTCGGCCTTGGCCCGCTCAAAGAGCGTGAGGCCCAGTTCGTTAATCACTTCGTAGTCGCGGCTGAAATCATAGCCGTGGGCATCGAGTTCGGGATAACGATCCTCCAGAATGCTGGTGAACTGCTCGATCGCCTCGTCGAGGAAGCCGTTCTGTTTGTTCACGAGGCCGGTAAACCACGCGCGCACCCACGGCGGTGCCGGAGGGTCAAAGGACGCCGCGCGTTGCAGCGCGGCCACCGCGTCGTCCAGCCGGCCCTCTTTCACGAAGACGCGCGCCAGGTTCATCGGCCCGTCCGGACGACCAAGCCGTTCCACCTGCTCGAAGGCGTGCGTGGCCTGGATCAGCTCGCCGCGGGCCGTGCCGCGATCGCCCTTGTTGAACAGGCCGATGCCGTAGTCGTTCCAACGCTGCCATTCGGGGATCGTCGAGGGCGCATTCGTCACGGAGGAATTATCCGCCAGTCCTTCGACGGGGAAGGTGACGGTGTCCTTGGCGATGACGCGGATCGGCAGGTCGTTGGTGAGCACAAACGGCCGGCCATTGGTGTAACCCTGCTCGCTCGCATAGACGTAATTGAAGTAGATCGTGTCGAACTTGCGGTAGTTGAGCTGCGCATCGAACTGGATGGGGGCGGTGACGCCCTCGGGGACGGTGAACTCGTAATGCACGACGAAGCCCGCGCCGGGCGGAATCTGGTTGTTGTAGAGCGGCGTGAAGATGTCCTGCGGGTTGCGGCGGTCGATGCGGTTGCCGTCCTTGTCGAGCATGTAAACATTGACGAAGTGCGACCACGGATCGACTTCGCCGTGCGGTCCCCGGCCGCCGCTGCGGCCGATCACCTGTTCGCCGCTGGTGGCTTTCACGTCCACCCAGATTTCATTGGAGTCCACGGTGCCCTGTGAGAAGAGATGTCCGAGCCGCAAGGTGCGCAGGACGATCTCGATGAGATAGGTCTTGCCTGGTTTGAGCGCCGGCACCTCGGGCCGCAGCGGGCCGGTGAGCGGGCTGTCGATGGTGCCGCCTTCCTTCACCCCGAAGATGTCGATTCGCGACGAGTCTTTGCTGAATTCCTCGTGCTTCGCGATGATGTGATGATCGCCGCGCACATGGGGCAGGGCGGTGTTGGCCGAGGCGAACAGGTGGTCATGAATGAAGCGATCCGTCTGGTTGGTGGGATTGAAGAAGTTCGCCCCAAAATCCGAGGACGCCACCAGCGGCATGTGGCACGAGGAGCAGTTCTCCGAGGTCTTGGGCGGAAAATAAAACGAGCGTGCGCCATGGCCGGGGCCGCTGAGCACGAAGGGGTCGTAATGATTCTGCCCGCGCAGCCAGTCCTTGTAGTGGTTCACCGCAAACGGAATGCTGACCTTGTGGCAGGTCGAGCAGAATTCCTCGGTCTTCATGAAGTCCTTCAGGAACATCTTCTTGTGGAACTCCGGCTTGGCCTTCACGAGCTGGTTGTTGATATACTGGAGCGCCTTGTTGGTCGAGTAGGCGAAGGGATAATGGATCGGCTCGGCAATGGTGTAGTCCGCGTTGCCAATGGTGCTGTCCACGGAAGTGATCGCGTGACAGGAGGTGCAGGTGATGCCTGCCTTGGCGGTCGGATGGTTGTGGATGTCGTACTTGGGATCGTCAAACTGTCCGCTGAAGAAGGGCACCGGATCGTGGCACCCGGCGCACCACCGTGAGGCATTGACGTTGCCATCGCGGGCCAGGCCCATCTGCCGGGTCTCGTTCACGCTGAAGAGGTAGAACGGATTGTTGAACGAGCTGAAGTGATGCGCGCTGTGGAACCAGCCGTCATAGGCGTCCTGGTGGCACTTCATACAGTAATCATCCATCATCAGCGTCTCGGCCGGGATGAAGTTGCCGCTGGCCGTCTTGGCCGCGCTGGGCTCGAAGTATTTTTCACCCTCCTTGGACTTCGCCGTGCTCAAGGCCGGATGCGAGGAGTGGAAGACCACCATCGCCAAAGTGGCGGCCGCCGTCGCGAAGCCCACCTTGATGCCGACGCCCCACTTGATCTTCGGTCCGGCGAGCCGGTGCAAAATATAGAGCCAGATCGCCAGCAATGGCGTGATGACGTGCGCCCAATAGGCGATCTCGCGCAGGTTCGGATCCTTGAGCCCAACATTCTTGAACTGAAAAATGTCAATGCGCGTCAATGCGATGCCACTCACCAGCACCAGGATGCCCATGGTGAACAGCGCGTAGCCCACGCGGGCCGACCGGCGGTTGGGCCGGTCCTTGGCGTTGCGCATGTGGATGAATCCAAAAATCAGATACGGCACGATCACGATGAATCCCAGCAGCAGGTGGGCGAGGAACATGAGCTGGTAGAAGTAATTCTGATACAGCTCGGGCCGGTTCACCCATTCGAGGAAGGTGATGGCCGAGAGATAAAAGGAATTCGCGCCAAGCAGGGCGACGAGGCCGAAGACCACGTAGAGCACGATGCGCAACTTGGGGCCGATCGCGCGGACGTACTTCTTGCGCGAGGGAGTCGCCGGCGCGGCGGGAGCTTGATCATCCATAGGGCTGCGTTTGATTTAGCGGTGAACCTGGGCGCGGTCAAACCGGCAACCGTACCCTTCAACGAAACCGGCCCGGTTCCTGACCGAGGAAGCGAGCCGTTTCGTTATCCCAAAACCA
>CAYXDZ010000497.1:0-2903 GCA_964463815.1 uncultured Verrucomicrobiota bacterium
GGAACCATCATGGGTACGGCAATGAATCTGGCAGAGGCGGTCCAGGCGGTGGCCGCGCGGCGCTCCCAAATACTCGCGCTCCTGAATCTCAGCCCCAAGGTCTTTGATTCCTGGATGGCCGCCGCCACCAACGACGCGGCGAGCCCGGAGGGTCAACACGCGCTGCTGATCCTGGCATCCTGGATTCAGGGGTTGCCGGAGTTGGGGGCGGCGAGGGAAACCATCCTGCTCGCGTGCGAGCGGAAGGCACCGACCACACCGGAGCCGCCCGTCAGTGGCAGCGTGACGGTCATCCCGGTGAGGTAGCCGCTTCGTTTCCGCCGCGCGCCTTGCATGATGGAATGCACGGGCCGTGGCCCAGCCCACCTTCAGAGAAGCCCTCGCCAAGTTTGCCGGCAAGATCGCCGTCACGAGCGATCTCACGTCGGCCGAATGGCTCGCCGCTGTCCCCGCCGCGTTGCGTGATCGCGCGTTGTTCTCCGCCCGTGTCACCAACGCCCAGCTTCTCCAGGGGCTTCGCAGCGGCGTTGATTCACTCCTCTCCGCCACCACCGATCCGGCCACCGCGAGGCTCGAAATACGGCGGTTGCTCCAGAGCATCGGCTACCAGCCCGACGCGAAAGACCGGGGCACGATCAAAGACTTGTCATCGGATGCGCGCATCAACCTTCAGCTCAGTCAAAACGTGCAATCCGCGCAAGGCTACGGGCAGTGGAGCCAGGGCCAGGAACCCGGAGCCGTGGACGCGTTCCCCGCACAAGAGCTTTTCCGCCTCGAATCGCGGGACGAGCCGCGCGACTGGCCGACGCGTTGGAACGGTGCGCGCGGCGAGCTGGGCAACGCCACCACCGCCACCGATGGCCGCGTGGCGATGGTCGCGCTGAAGTCCGATCCCATCTGGGAGAAGCTCTCGACCTTCGGGGTGCCGTGGCCGCCCTTCGACTTCAACTCCGGCATGTGGGTCCGCGACGTGGACCGGCGACGGGCGGAAGAGTTGGGCGTCATCCAGCCAGGGCAACGGGCAACGTCGAGCGTCGAGCAGTTCAACCGGGATCTCCAGGCGAGCGCCCGAGATCTGGACGCCGCAACCTTGGCCGGCCTCAAAGCCAGCTTCGGCGACCAGATCAGCATTGAGGGGGATGCAGTCGTGTGGCAGGGGCAGTGAAGCTGGGCTGCACAACCCCTTCAGCGGTCCAGAAATGGTCAAGGCGGACGGGGAGAATCACCTTCCACCCCCCCGAAAAGTGCCTTCCACCTTCCACCCCAGTTGCGCCGAGTTCTGAAAATTGCCTTCCACCCCCCTTTGCAAAAATTCCAATGAAACCGGGGCGTTCGCGGTGGCCGATTTTCAGGATTCACCGACAACGCTGATTTCCGCCGCCTCGTTTCGCAAAAGCTGTAAGTGCCTTGTTTTGCAGGCTTTTACTGGTAATCCTTGGACTTTCCGGCTTTCAGGATTCACCGACAAGAGGACAGAGAGAGGAAAAAATGGTGGGCGCTGAGGGACTCGAACCCCCGACCAGCTGCGTGTAAGGCAGTCGCGCTAGCCACTGCGCCAAGCGCCCGACCGGCAGGGACCGTAATCCGAGAAACCAAAGCAGCGCAATCGGCAAATACAAGCGGCAAGGACGAGCGGATGGGAAAGGCTGGGTAGATCGTGACCCCCCTGTGGTGAAGTTGAAGGTGTTGAGTGCTCGCCGCAAAGGGGAGCTGCTGCGCCTCCTCCGGAGGAGGCGCAGCAGCGGCGCGGCAAACTTGCCATCCTCCGGGCGTGCACAGCACCTACTTTGAACTTTACCGGATGCGCACCGATCGTCATTGGCTCCATCAAAAGCTCGTCGCCTTCGCCCGCAAGCACGGCCTCAAGGCCGCCGCCCGTGAGTTCGGCTGCGCCCGCAACACCGTCCGCAAATGGCTGCGCCGCCACGTCCCCGGCAAACCTTCCGCGCTCGCCGAGCAAAGTCGCCGCCCCAAGCACTGCCCGCATCAAACTTCCGCCGGAGTGGAAGGGCAGATCGTCAAGCTCCGCCAGCAAACCGGCTTCGGCGCCGAGCGCCTCCAACACGAGTTTGCTTTGCCCGTCAGTCACAACGCCATCGCCCGCATCATGCGTCAGCACCAACTCACGCAGCCCCGCAAAAAGAAGCCCGCCACCAAAAAGCAGCTCCGCCACGTCAAACGCCGCTGGCCGCTCTTCGGCCAGCTCTCCACCGACACCAAGTATTTGCAGGACATCCCCCATTACTGGCCGCAGATGACCCACCTCAAACTGCCCCGCTTCCAATACACCGCCCGCGAACCGGTCTCCGGGGCTTGCTTCACCGGCTACGCCGACGAACTCTCCAAGTCCTACGCCACCTTCCTGGCCGAACAACTCTCCGTCCATCTGGCCGGGCACGGCGTCGATCTCGCGCGCCTGACCTGGCAGACGGACAACGGCTGTGAGTTCCTCGAAAACCAAGCCGAGCAGGGACTGCCCGCGGCCGTCCGCGCCCTGGGTTCCAACCATCGTTACATCCCACCCAAGCGTTACACCTGGCAGAGCGATGTCGAAACCGTTCACCGCCTGGTCGAAGACGAGTTCTTTGATCGCGAATCCTTCACCGGCCCGGCCGACTTCTGGCGCAAGGCCACCACTTACTGGCACTACTTCAACCTCGTCCGCCCCAATCGCGGCAAGGAATGGCAAAGCCCGCTCCAGATCCTCCAGGCCCAGGCCCCGGCGCTCGCCGGGGCGGTGCTCAACTGGCGGCCCCTCAACCTCGCCCAACGTCACCATCTCTACTTGCCTCCTCCCAACCACAGGGGTCACGATCTACCCAGCTTTCCCTATTTCCGGTCGGGCGGTGCCACCAAGGTGGGAACGCAAGATTGCGCGTGCCGCCCTCGTTGATTAGGTTCGC
>CAYXDZ010000498.1:0-2897 GCA_964463815.1 uncultured Verrucomicrobiota bacterium
GAAAGCGATAACTCCGCCAAGCCTCCGTCACCGCACTCTAAGACGCTGGCGCGATCTCTCCGGCCGCTGCCGGGCGGTTCCCCCGACCCAATGTTGCCTAAGCGTTCCATGGCGGGCGTTGGATTTTGAGTTGCGCGCTCTGCTGGTGCTTGAGCTGGTACGGCTCGTCGGCGGGCACGCGACTCCAGGCATCGGCCGGGCATTGCCGGGCGATCGAGCAGTCGTTGCAGTTCACGCAGAGGTCGTGGCGGACCTGCAGGTAGAAGGACGCGTTCCCGAACATCTCGCAGGCCTTCACGCACTTTGCGCAACCGATGCATTTGTCCTCCTGGATGTTGTATTCCCAGTAGGGATCCTCGACGAACAGCCGCTCGATCGCGCCGGTGGGACACAACTGATTCTCGGCCGCCGCCGTAAGCTCGGGCGCGTTCGGCTGGAAGTAACCGAAGCACAGCCGGCAGTAACCGCAGATCGGATACGACTGCACGCACTTCACGGCGGAAGGCGTCAGCACGCAGGACGTCGCGCAATGCTCGCACTGCACGCACTTCATCGGATCGATCTGCCAGACGGTGTTCTTCTTCCGGGACGCAAACGCGGCGAAACCACCGACAAGGCCCAGGCCGAACGCAGCGATCCGGCTGAGCCCCTGTCGCAGGAAATCGAAGCGGCTGATCGTTGCGGGCTTGGAGGCGGGTGCGGCCATTTATCACCTTTCTTGAGTGAGGGTTAACTCCGGTTGCGCGCGCACATCGAGACAGATCATCTCCTCGAAATCGCGCAGGAGCAGCCGGCCATCGACCAACGCCATCGGCGCCCAGGCCTCGCGGCCGTGCAGCACCCGCGCGCGCGCCAGTTGCTCATAGGCGGTGGTCGAAGCACGGATCAACGTCAGCGTGCCGTCGTCACTCAGGATGAACATCTTGTCGCCCGCGAGCAGGAACGGGCCGAGACCGAACCGCTCGGTCTTGCCGCTGGTCCAGACCACCTTGCCGTCCAGGTTCAGGCAGGCGAACTGGGCGCGGAACTCGCCGGCGTCCTTGGGGAGCACCGCGAAGAGATGCTCGCGGTAAAACAGCGGCGTGTGCTGCTCGCAGGAGAAGACGGATTTCTCAAGTTCGTACAGCGGCTTGGCGATCAACTGACCCTGCTCCTCTTGCAATCCCAACATCATGCTGCCGCCACCATAACCGGCGGTGAGAAACAATCGCCGGTCATCGATGGGCAGCGGCGAAGGCGACGTCACCGAGTGCGCCCAGGCCGTCGTCTTCCAGAGCACCTGACCGCGGTCGGCAGCCTCGGCGGAGACCCCGACGGTTCCTTCCTTCGCGCAGTACACATACATCTTGCGGCCGAGCAGGGTCACGGGAACCACGGAGGAATGGGACATGTTCCAGCGGTCGGGATTCGGCGTCTGCCAGACGACTTTGCCAGTCGCACACTCGACGCCCATCAGCAACGCCTGGCCGCCGGGCGCCAGCACTGCGATGCCCTCATCAATCAACGGACATTGCCCCGTGTACCAGAGCGGCACCTCGGTGCCCTGATCGGCGACGAGGTCGATGCCCCAGAGGAATTCGCCGGTCGCCGGCCGCACGCACATCGCGATGCAGCGCGGGCCGAGCGTCACCACGAAGTCATCCGTCACGGCGGGCACGGTGCGTGAGAAGCCGTGGTTCTTCTTGATTGGTGCCCGGTAGGTCCGGCGCCAGATCTCCCGGCCGTCGGCGAGCGAGAAACAGCGGAGCGCGTCGCCTTCCTTCGCCACATCGTAATCAAGGACAAACACCCGGCCCTGACGCACCGCCGGCCCGGCATAGCCCTCGCCCAACTTGACGCGCCAGACCACCGGCGGTCCGTCATTGGGCCATTGCTCCAGGAGGGGCGGGCCGTCGGAAACGTTGTTGCTGAAACCAACACCACGGAAACGCGACCAGTCGCCGGGCGAACTGCCGGGCCGCCCTTCGAAGGTCAGCAGTTCACCGCTGATGTTGACCGCGTCACGGGCAGGTTGCTTCTCCGGAGCATCCTCGGAGGCATCTTCGCGCAACGTTCCCGCGCGCCGTTCCGCGGCGTAGTCGGTCAGGCGCCTTTCCACGATCACCGGTGCCGGTGATCTGAACAGCAGCAACAAAAAGCCCACCGCCATTCCCACGATCAACAGGATCAAGATCTGGCTGAGCTGACGGTTGTTCATCGGTCTGCCCTTTCAGCATCCAGCTAATCACGTTGCCGACGACCGTTCAAAGGATTGCGAGCCGATCCCAAGAAAGGAGATGAAATGAGCAAAATCACATTGGCTCACTTTCCTCGATGGGCGCACAAAGCTAACCGTGAGATCAGAGTCATGAGCAGCTCAACTCCATCAGGGTGGAAGCGCCGGGGCTTTATCGGCAGCGCGCTGGTTGCCTCCGGGGCGGCGCTTGGCTGGGTGGTGCGCCGGTCCCAGGCGCCAGACTCATTCCCTGCTCCCGTCGGAAGAAAGCTCGACCCACAGTTTGCTTACGACGTCAGCGAATTTGAAACGACCGACCCGGCGCTGTTGCGGTTCGAGCCGGTGAACGAATTTCCCACCGGCATGGCGCAGCCGAAACGCCTCACGACCTGGCCCGGGCGCGGTGTGGTGGTCGCGGGCGATCGCTCGCTCAAGCTGTTCGAGGATGGCGGCGTCACACGCGAGGAGTGGTCGCTGGAGCAGACGCCGCATTGCCTGCTGGTGCCCGGGCCCGATGAATTGCTGGTCGGTTTCGCGGATCGATTTGTGACCTGTAACGCCGCCGGGCAGGTGCAACGACAGTCGCCGTCACTCGGCAGGAAGACCTACCTCACCAGTCTGGCGGCAGTGGGCGACCGCGTCTTCGCCGCCGACGCGGGCAATCGCGAAGTCATCATCGCTA
>CAYXDZ010000499.1:0-2894 GCA_964463815.1 uncultured Verrucomicrobiota bacterium
GCGGACGCGTTGGGGCACATCCAACGCGCGGCGGATCGCGCCGCCACGCTCACCAGACAGTTGCTGGCCTTCAGCCGGCGGCAGGTTTTGCAGCCGCGCGAGCTGGATCTCAACGAAGTGGTGCGCGCCCTGGTACCGCTGTTGCAACGGCTTGTCGGCGGGAGCGTGCAGTTGGAAACCCAGCTCGCCCCGGACCTCGGACTCGTGCGGGCCGACCGCGCCCAACTCGAGGAGGTGCTGGTGAACCTGGCCTCGAACGCGCGCGACGCGATGCCCAGGGGCGGGCGCCTGTTGCTGACCAGCCGCAACGTCGCCTTGCGCGACACGTGGTTTGCCTTTCACGACGGCCCGCCGCCCGGTGATTACGTGGAGCTTTCCGTGCAGGACAACGGCATCGGCATGACCGAGGAAGTGAAGGCGCACTTGTTCGAGCCGTTCTTCACCACCAAGGAACAAGGCAAGGGCACCGGGCTTGGCCTGCCGACCGTCTATGGCGTCATCAAACAGAGCGGCGGCGAAGTACAGGCTTACAGCACCTTGGGCGAAGGCACGACGATCAAGCTCCTCCTGCCACGCCTGGCGCAATCACCCGTTCAAAATGTGCCGCCGACCAGCACCACGCCGGCACCGGGCAAGTTCACCTTGTTGCTGGTTGAAGACGAACCGCCCGTGCGCTCGCTGGTGAAGCGCATCCTCGTCCGCGCTGGGCATCAGGTGATCGACGCCGGCAACGCCAGCGAGGCGCTCGCGCTGATCGAGCAGACCAATCCGCACCTCGATCTGCTCGTCACCGACCTCGTGCTGCCCGGCATGAGCGGTCGCGAATTGTGGGAGCACCTGCAGACGCGCCAACCGGACCTGCCGGTCGTTTACATGTCGGGCTACACCGAGGACGCGGTGATCAAGCACGGCGTCCTGCACAGCAAGTTGAACTTCCTCCAGAAACCCTTCAAGCCGGAGGCGCTGGTCGCCAAGGTCAACGCGGTGTTGTCGTCGGGCTGAATTGTATGGAGGCATCCTTGCGTTAGGCGATGCTTTCAAGGCCCGGCTTGATCGAGCGCACCGTCGCCACTGGGGATCATGCTCCACAATTTGCACGACTTCGCCTGCGGTCGGGTTGCAGCACCGATCTGGCAAAGCAACTGGGAATGGAAGCGTTCGTCCGGGCAACTGCACTCGACAAGTTGATGTCGCCGTCGCAAGTTCGCACCATGCGCGTTGGGTCATCTGTCCGCCGACGCCGGTTGAACCTTTTACGAACAACCCGGTCATGAAGATCACACTTAAATGGGTGCTTAGAATGGTGACCGGCCTGCTCGGCTTGTTTTCAATCTTTGGCTTGGTATATCTCACCCTGTGGTTCACTTCGGAAGAAGAGCGCGACTTGCGGCGTTCTCATTTTATCTGTTTGGGTTCGCCATCAATCTATACCTGATCTTTGTCGCCTACTTGACCTGGTTTCGATTCTCACCCCGGGCAATCAGACATCTTTCCGGCATCATGATCCTCTGTTCCTATGCTTACTTGTTGAACGATCCTGGCGGCCAAATCCGTGCCTTGGGCGATCCATGGCACCTGGCAATTAAGGCTGCGGGCTTGGTCATCGGCTTCTGGGCATGGGTTTTTCTCGATGGCCTCTTGAATCGAATTCTTTTCCCCGTCGCTCCCGTGACCGCCCATTCAAACAGCCAAAACGAAAGTCAGTCAGCCAACAAAAACGACGATCAGCGGGCACCCGGGCACTAGACAAACTTGAATTGTCGGCTCGTCAATTGATGCAGTCTGCAGTCATCCTCTCTGACGCCACTGCTCCATCACCATGAAACCTCATCTCCGAGCCTGGATGACCCGCTGCCTGGCAATTGGTTTGGCCGCCGCAAGCGTGTTCGGCGCTTTTGACTGGCAACCATCGGCCAACGCCGCCACGCGCCCCAACATTATCTTCCTGCTCACCGACGACCAGCGCCAGGACACGCTCGGCGCGTATGGTAATCCGATCATTCACACCCCGCAGCTCGACCGCCTCGCGGCCGAGGGCGTGACGTTCAATCACGCCTTCGTCACCACCGCAATCTGCATGACCAGCCGGGCGTCGATCCTCGCCGGGCAATATGCCGCGCGCCACGGCATCTGGCGCTTCGACACCAACTTCACCCCGGAGCAGCTCGCGAGGACTTATCCCGGCCTGCTCAAGGCGGCGGGTTATCGCATTGGCTTCATCGGCAAATGGGGCGTCGGCCAGCCGCCGAAGGATTTCTTCGACTACAACACCGGCTTCCCCGGCCAGGGGAATTTTTTCCTCGAGGTGAATGGTGAACGCCGCCATCTCGAATCGGTCATGGGTGATCAGGCGCTGGAGTTTCTCGCGGGCACCCGGGCCGACCAACCGTTCTGCCTCTCGATCAGCTTCAAGGCCCCGCACGTGCAGGACAGCGCCAACACCGCGCACAGCCAGCCGTTTCCTTACGACCCCGTGCTCGAGCACCTTTATCAGGACGTGTCGATCCCGGTGCCGGCGTTGAACGCGCCGCACTATTTTGAGCGGCTCCCGGCCTTCCTGCAAAACTCCGAAGCCCGCGCGCGCTGGGCGATCCGTTTCTGGGGCCCGGAACGTTACCAGACGTCGGTAAAGTCCTATTACCGCCTCATCAGCGGCGTGGATGTCGTCGTCGGACGCATTCGCGAGAAGCTGAAGGAAATCAATGCCGACCAGAACACGGTGATCATGTTCACATCCGATCATGGATTCTACCTCGGCGAATACGGACTTGCCGGCAAGTGGTTCCCGCACGAGCTCTCGATCCGGGTGCCGTTGATTGTCTTCGACCCGCGACTGCCGGTCGAGCGGCGGGGCGTGCGCCGCGACGAAATGGTGTTGAACATCGACGTGGCGC
>CAYXDZ010000500.1:0-2875 GCA_964463815.1 uncultured Verrucomicrobiota bacterium
ATTTGAACAGCGCCCTCGCAAGGGTTTCGTCGGCTGATGGCGCTCCGTCATTCCCAAGTAGGTTTGCTGAAACATCCCGAGGCGTCAGGCCGATTGCGTTGAAGCCTGGACCGGCAAACCTGCCGCTTCACGCCGCCGCGGGCTCGGCCTTGCGTTCCCAGCGCCGACGCTCGGGCTGGGGCAATGACTGATCCACCTTTGCGTAGTAGGTCTCCTCGCCGAGCAGTTCGTCGATCGCGTCCTGCAACGCGCGCGACGGCGTCACGTAAAAGCGGTCGTGGGTCTCGATGAAGATGAGTTCGCCCGTCGCCTTGCGGAAGCAGAGGAAGAGCGGGCACTTGCCCGGATGGGCGGCAACGAGCTGATGCACCTGGTCCAGCAGGGCGGCGTTTAGTTGCGCCAGGTTCAACCGAAAGTGGACCTGCAACGTGTACTTCTTCGGCGCGTCCGCCAGCGCGAAGACTTCCTGTGGAAACAGCTTCGGTTTGTCTTCGTCGTTGTTCACTTCCCCGATGACCAGGATGGTTTTCCCCGGCTCCACCAAATGGGCGTAACGGTCGAAGGTCTCGTTCACGAGCAGCATCGAGAACGAACCGTGCAGGTCCTCGATGCCGACCATGCAGTACGCCTTGCCGGACTTCTTCGACACGCCCTTCTGCACGGACGAAATCATCCCGCCGAGCCGCGACATCGTGCGCGGCGCCAGTTCCTTGGCGGTGACCGAATTGTGCAGGCAATATTTGTCGAGGATCGGCGCGAAGGGCGTGAGGGGATGGCCGCTGACATAGAACCCGAGCAACTCCTTCTCGTGCGCGAGCATCTCGCCCTGTGGCCATTCAGGGAGCTGGATCTTCGGCGCGGTGTCGGCGTCGCCGGACGCAGCCGTGTCCAGCATGGCGAAGAGCGACACCTGGCCCTTCGCCTTGTCGGCCTGCACGCTGGAGGCGCGGGCCAGCACGCGGTCGATCTGCGCGAACAGGCTGGCGCGGGTCTCGCCCAAGCAATCGCACGCGCCCGACTTGATCAGCGCCTCGAGTCCCTTGCGGTTCAACGTGCGGCCATCGACGCGTTCGCAGAGATCGGACAAGCTCTTGAACGGCCCGCCCGCGGCGCGCGCCTCGAGGATGACCTTCACCGCGCCTTCACCGACACCCTTGATCGCGGCGAGCCCGAAGCGGATCTTGCCGCCCGCCGCCAACGTGTGTTGGACATCCTGTCCAACAGCCACGGTTCCCGGAGCATCCTGCTCCGGTTCGGCAGAACAACCAACGGACGCTGGGGCTGCGCCCTGCGCCTTGTGCCGGCTGGAAGGCGGCAACACGTTGGGGGCCTTGACCGCCGCGAAAAATACGTCCGATTCGTTCAAGTCCGGGCCGAGCGTCTCGACGTGGAACACGCGCGCTTCCTCGATCAGGATCGAGAGCTTCGAGGTGTCGCTCAGGTCGTTGGTCATCATCGCGGCGAGGAATTCGACCGGGTAGTTCGCCTTCAGCCACGCCGTTTGGTAAGCGACGATCGCGTAGGCCGCCGCGTGCGATTTGTTGAAGCCGTAACCCGCGAATTTCTCGAGCAGATCGAAGACTTCGTTCGCCTTGCGCTCGGGAATGTGATTCTTCTCGCGGCAACCTTTTACGAAGGTTTCGCGCTGCTTCTGCATCTCCTCGACCTTCTTCTTGCCCATCGCGCGCCGCAGCAGATCCGCGCCGCCGAGCGTGTAACCGCCCAGCACCTTCGCCGCCTGCATCACATGCTCCTGGTAGATCAGGATGCCGTAGGTCTCCTTCGCGATCGGCTCCAGCAACGGATGGGGATATACGATGTCCACCTGGCCGTGCCGCCGCGCGATGAAGTCTGGGATGAGGTCCATCGGTCCCGGCCGGTAGAGCGCCACGAGCGCGGTGATGTGCTCGACCGAACTGATCTGAAACTTCCGGCACAGGTCGCGCATGCCGCCGGATTCCAACTGGAACACCCCGACCGTGTTGCCCTTGTTGAGCAAGTCGTAGGTCTTCTGATCGTCGAGCGGCAGGCGGTCGATGTCGATCTCGACGCCGTGATTCCGTTTCACCATCTCGACCGTGTTGCGGATGACGGTGAGCGTCTTGAGCCCGAGGAAGTCCATCTTCAACAGACCGAGATCGCCGACCGGTCCCATCGCGTATTGAGTGACGATGCCGCCATTGTCATCGAGCTTGAGCGGGAGATAATTCACCAACGGCTTCGCGCCGATGACCACGCCCGCCGCATGGACCGAGCAATTGCGCGTGAGGTCTTCGAGCACGAAGGCGGTGTCCACGAGTTCACGCGTCGTCTCCTCGGTGTCATAGGCCTGCTTGAACTCGGGCGACTGCGCCAGCGCCTTCTTCAGATCCATCTTCAGCTCATTCGGGATCATCTTGGCCAGGCGGTCGCAATCACCGTAGCCGAGGCCCATCACGCGGCCGACGTCGCGCACGACGGATTTCGCGCCCATCGTGCCGAACGTGATGATCTGCGCGACCGATTCGCGGCCGTACTTCTGCCGTGTGTATTCAATGACCTCGGCCCGGCGGTCGTCGGCGAAGTCGATGTCGATGTCGGGCGGGCTGATGCGCTCCGGATTCAGAAAGCGCTCGAAGAGCAGCTCGTAACGGATTGGATCGACGTTCGCGATCTCCAGCAAATAGGTGACGAGCGAACCCGCGGCGGAACCACGCGCCACGCACGCGATGCCGACGTTGCGGCCGTATTGGACGAAATCACCGACGATCAGGAAGTACGACACGAAGCCCATTTTCTCGATCACCTGAAACTCGAACTTCAAGCGGTCGATGACCTCCTTCACGGCGGCCGCGACTTCGGGGTCGTTGAGGTCGTTGGGCGGCGTGGAGCCGGG
>CAYXDZ010000501.1:0-2874 GCA_964463815.1 uncultured Verrucomicrobiota bacterium
CAGCAGCACCTTGATGGGCTGCGGCAACAGGCTGATCACCGAGGCTTCGTTGTCCACGGCCAGCGCGTCGTCCACCACCAGCTTGAGGGTGAAGATGCCGTTGACGTTCTGGTCCACGAGGAACACCTGGGGCGAACTTTCCTTGGGCGGCAGGGTGACCGTCTTGAGATCAACCGGCTGGCCGTTAAAGGTGAGTTCCAGGCGCGCGCTCATCGCGTTGCTGGAAACGTTGGCGATGTTGGCGAAGATCGCGCGTTGGGCCGCGTTGTCCGGGTTCGCCCGCACGTCCATCGCCGTGATGCCCGCGTTGTCGGTGGACTCGCCGATGCGGTGATAAACGAGCGGCAGCGGACGGTTCTCAAAACCTTCGGGAAACGGAAACGCGCCGTCGCTGAACAGGTGGATCTCGGCGTCGTTCTGGTCGCGGACGAGCGTCTCGGCCAGGCGCAGGGCCTCGTCCAGACGCGTGATGGAATCCGTGGGCGCGGCGGCCTGGAGCGCCCGGCGGAGGGCGGCCTTTTCGCTGGTGGCGGATTGCCGGACCTGCGTGGTTGCGCCCGCCTGCAACACAATCAATTGATCGCTGTCACGCAGGCCATCGACGTATTTCATCGCCTCGGCGCGCGCGGCTTCAAAGCGGCTGGGCTGCACGTCGGTGGCCTGCATCGACGCCGAGGCATCCAGCACCAGCACCCGCAAGCGGCTTTGCTTGGCCTCGCCGGAAAAGTACGGCCGGGCGAGCGCGAAGATGACGAGGAGGAGCAACAAAAGCTGGAGGAGGAGCAGCCAGTTTTTGCGCAGCTTCTGGAACGGCGCGTTGGCCTGGTTCTCGGCCAGAAACCTCTGCCAGAGCAGCGTGCTCGAGATGAGCTTCACCACGCGCTTGCGTTTGAGGAGGTAAAACACCACCACCACCGGCAGGGCCAGCGCGAACCAGAAGGCGGATGGCTCCAAGAAATTCAAAGGCTCTCCTCTTTGAGTTTCAGCTCGTTCAAAATTTTTCGCCGCTCGGCCAAATCTCTTCGTCCATAGTTCACCAGCGCCGGATGATCTTTAGGATTCTGTTTGACCAGATCATGCAACCGGCAAATCAAGCGAACTTCGGTTTTTCGATAGCGGATGGCCACAGGAAGATCCTTGGCGGCTTCGCAAGCCAGAGCCATCGCACCATGAAAGCAAATCGAGTGTTTCGCATTTTTGTGGCCCGCACATGTGGAGATGAGTCTGCGAAGCTTTCCGATTGTGGCCGGATAAAGCCGGCCTTTTCTCCGCTGGGCGAGCAGCCTCATTTCGGTTTCCTTAAGTTCTCTCCACGGATAGCGCATTCGAGTCATCCCCAGATTTCGGCTTCGCGGAGCTGCTTCAACAGCAATTGCTCCAGCGAGGCGTTGGACGGTGACATGAAATAGTTGATGCCGCGCGCGGTGCAATACTCGCGGAGGCGCTGGCAGAAATTCTCGACGGTCCGGCGGTAGGCCTTGAGGCGGAACTTGCCAAACGTCACCTCCTGCTCGCCACCGGATTCGGAATCGATCAACCGCAGATCGCCATACGTCGCCGGGTTGATTTCCTCCGGCGACAGAATTTGCACGACATTGACCTGAAACCCCCGGCCGATGAGCGCGCCGAGGCCATCCTCATAACAATCGGGGTCCAGCAGGTCGCTGAGCACGATGGCGACGCCGGCCTGCTGGGCGGCCAACGCACCGCGCCGAAGGGAGGCATTGAACTGCGCGCTGCCACCCGCGCTGAGTTGACCGAGGTTTTGAAAGTATTGCAGCGAGGATTTCCGGCCGCGAACCGTCCGCAGGACACCGAGCGCAGCGGCATCGGCCGCGTGTTCGGGAAAGGTGCGGACCCGCACGCGGTCAAATCCGCACAGCGCGACGTAGCCGACGGCGGCGGCGATCTGGCGGGCGAAGTCAAACTTGCGCGGTTCGCCGAAAGCCATCGACTCGCTGGCATCGAGGAAGAGGGTCACCGGCAGTTCACGTTCCTCCTCGTAGAGCTTGAGAAAGAGCCGGTCGAGCCGGCCATAGAGATTCCAGTCGAGGTAGCGGAGGTCGTCGCCGAGCACGTAGTTCCGGTGGTCGGCAAACTCGACGGACTGGCCGCGCGCGCGGCTGCGGCGCTCGCCCCGCGCCGAGCTCTTGGCCCGACGCGCCGCCAGCAGTTGAAACTGCTCCAGCCGGCGCAACAACTCGGGGGTTAACAGGGGGGCGGGCATCCGTTGCTCAAGGTAGAGACAGGGCAACCTGTTGAAAAGCACGAAGAAAGTTGCCCGAAACGGCTGGCAACCATTCAATCCCCCCTCTTGAGCGTTTCCAGAAACATCCGGGGTTGGCACTGGTTGACCGTCCTCAGCCTGGATGCCCCTTTGGTGGCTTTGGTCTGGCAGGACTTTTTCGCGCGCAGTTTCGCGGCCAGTCTGTTGCCCGCCCATCGAGTCGTCCTGGGGTTCTCCGTCTGGCTGGCGTATGTCGCTGACCGCTGGCTCGACGGCCGGCAACTCCCGGGTGGTGCGGCAGTCACGTTGCGCCACGATTTTGCCCGGCGGTTCGCCCGTCCGATTGCCATTGCCTGGGTATTTGTTCTCACCGGCAACGTTTTGCTGGCCCTCGTGGAACTCAGCCGGGAGGAGTTCCTGGCCGGCCTCGGATTGGCAGCGGCCGTTTACGCCTATCTGGCCGCCGGGCATAAGCGGCCGATCCTCCAACGGTTTGGCTGGCTCAAGGAGTTTTCCGTGGCCCTGCTCATCAGTGTTGGAGCGGCGTTCTTCGTCTTTTTGCAAACCAGCCAGTTGACGGCTGGTCACTGGGTGGGGCTGGGTCTGCTGATGCTGCTTTGCTTCTTGAATTGTGCGGTGGTGTCGGT
>CAYXDZ010000502.1:0-2868 GCA_964463815.1 uncultured Verrucomicrobiota bacterium
TTTTTGTACGGACCTGTTGCCGTGCCGGAGGAGTTTGTATAGTTTCGGCCCTCTTTTGCAGGAATATGAAAGCTGAACAGGAAAATAACGAGGGCACCGTCGAAATCCCGGTGTCAGACAACTCGGACCCGGGCCAGGCGGGCGAGACCTCAGCCCAGGCGAATGCGCCGGTGGATCCGCCGGTGCCGGAGGAATGGCAGGCCATCCTGGAGCAGGCTGGCAAGGCCCAGGAGCACTGGAACCGTTATGTCCGGCTCAACGCGGACTTCGACAATTTCAAGAAACGCGCCGCCAAAGACCGGTTGGACGCGATCAAGTACGCCAACGAGGCGCTGATTGAGAAGCTGTTACCGGTGCTGGACAATTTCGAGGCCGCGCTCGCCGCCGGTGCCAACACGGAGGTCGCGGCCGCCAATTCGCTGATTACGGGCGTGAAGATGATCGCCACCCAGTTGAAGGGCGTGTTGCTGGAGGCCGGACTGGAGGAGATTGACGCCGTCGGCAAACCGTTCGATCCCGCCGTGCATGAGGCGCTCAGCCAGCAGCCGACGGCCGAGGTGCCGGAAGGACAGGTGGTGCAACAGATGCGCAAGGGTTACCGCCTGAAGGACCGGCTTGTGCGGCCGGCGGCGGTGGTGGTGGCGGCCAAGCCCGTCTGAGGGGCGCGGCGGAATTCATACATTCATGGCAAAGCGCGATTACTACGAGATTCTGGGCATCACCAAGGGTGCCTCCGCCGACGAGATCAAAAAAGCCTACCGCAAGCAGGCGGTGAAATTTCATCCGGACAAGAACCCGGGTGACAAGGCGGCCGAGGAGAAATTCAAGGAACTCGGCGAAGCGTACGAGGCATTGAGTGATCCGCAAAAGCGGGCCGCCTACGACCAGTTCGGCCACGCCGCGTTCGACGCGCGCTCCCGCGGTGGGGCCTCGCGCGGGGGTGGCGGCTTCCACGATCCCTTCGACATTTTCCGCGAGGTGTTTGGCGGGGCCGGCGGTGGCGGCTCCAGCATCTTCGAGGATTTGTTTGGCGGCGGAGCCGGCGGACGCGATCCCAACCGGGCGCAACGCGGCTCGGATCTTCGCTACGATCTGGAGATCGATTTCATTGAAGCCGTTCAAGGCTGCGAAAAGGAAGTCACTCTTTCCAAGCTCGATGGGTGCGACAAGTGCCACGGTTCCGGCAGCGAAGGCGGTTCCGGCACCAAGACTTGCGCGACCTGCGGTGGCCGCGGCCAGGTGGTGGCTTCGCGCGGGATTTTCAGCATCGCGCAAACTTGTCCGCGCTGCGAAGGCTCCGGGCGGATCATCGAGAAGCCCTGCCGCCAGTGTAACGGCGCGGGTCGCGTGGAGCGTCGTTCCAAAATCAAGTTGCGGATTCCCGGCGGCGTGGACACCGGCGCGCGCCTGCGGTCCACCGGCAACGGCGAGGCCGGCTTGCGCGGCGGTCCTCCGGGCGATCTCTACGTGGTTTTGCACGTCCGCCCGCATGACATTTTCACCCGGGAAGGCGACGATCTGGTTTGCGAGATGCCGATTGGATTCGTGCAGGCCGCCTTGGGCACCGAGCTCGAAGTGCCCACCCTTACCGGCCGCGCCAAGATCAGCATCCCGCCAGGCACCCAAACGGGCACTGTATTCCGGCTCAAGGGGCGTGGCGTGAAGAACCTCCAGGGTTACGGTCACGGCGATCTGCATGTGCGCGTCACCGTCGAAGTGCCGACCCGGTTGAACACCGAACAGAAGCAGAAGCTGCAGGAGTTCGCGCAGCTCTGTGACGAGAAGGTGAACCCCATCGCGCAAAGCTTCTTCGAGAAGGCGAAGAATTTTTTCCGGTAAACCGAATTGTGGCGAGCCATGCGCCGCTTCTTTCAATCCGCCGGTCCGGGAAGTGATGGCGGCATCGTACTGGACGGGGCTGAGGCGCATCACGCGGTGCAGGTGATTCGGCTCCGGGTGGGCGAACGCGCGGTGGTGCTCGATGGCCGGGGCGGCGAACACGTCTGCTCAGTGGTGTCAGTGACCCGCCGGGAGGTGTGGCTGCAAGTGGAGCAGACGATCCAGCACCACCCACCGGCTTGCCGGGTTCGGTTGGTGCAGGCGGTCACCAAGGGGAAGTCCTTTGAGGTCATTCTCCAAAAAGCGGTGGAACTCGGGGCTGCGGAAATCCTGCCGTTGCTCTCGGAGCGCGTGGTGGCGCGGCCGGCGGGAAATGAGTTCTTGGACAAGCAGGCGAAGTGGCAGCAGGTGACCGTGGAAGCGATCAAACAGTGTGGGGCCACCTGGCTGCCGCAGGTTTTAGTGCCGGCGTCCGTGTCGGATGCGCAAAGGCAGGATGACTCCACGGAGCTGGTCATCGTGGCCGCGTTGAACGCGGAAACCGTTCATCTCCGGACCGTATTTGAATCCTTCATCGACCAACATGGCCAGATTCCGGAAACGATTTCAGTCTGGATCGGACCCGAGGGAGATTTCACCCCGGAGGAATTACAGAGCCTGCTACAAGCCGGCGCGAAACCGGTGACGCTCGGGCCCAATGTGCTGCGGAGCGAGACGGCAGCGTTGTGCGCTTTATCCGTGCTGGCCCATGAGATCACTTTTCCCCGCTGATGCCGCGAGACTGGACGAGCACCCGGAAAGAACGGCCGAGGTGTTGGGGGTGTGTGAGGGTTTGGAACTGGCGCACTTGTTCCGCGGTCAATGGGCGCGCTTCCAGCGGCCAGAAGTCTTTCAGGACACGGGTCAGGAATTCCCCCTGGGTGCGGAAGCTTTCTGTCTCGAGGCCGGCAGCTTTGCCAACGAGTTCAACGGCGGAAAAATTGACGTGGGCGGTGAGGTCCTGTTGACCCGGTGAGGCAAGAAGATCGC
>CAYXDZ010000503.1:0-2866 GCA_964463815.1 uncultured Verrucomicrobiota bacterium
GCGAACTCCTGTTTTCCCTGTTCCCGGACATGGCCGCGAATCTCCTCGAGAAACGCCTCCGCAAACTCCCGCAGCTTCTGCGAACCCACGCCGCTGATCGTCGCGAAGGCGGTGCGGTCCTCCGGGTAATGGCGGGCCATCTCGCGCAAGGACACGTCCGAGAACACGATGTACGGCGGCACGCCACGCTCATCGGCGAGCCGCTTGCGCAGGCCGCGCAACCGGTTGAACAAGGCCTCGTCGCACTCGATTTCACCGGCGCGGTGCCGCCCGACCACCGGCGCGGTCATCGGCCGGGTGAGCCGGATCGGTTGGCGGGATTTGAGGAACTCCACGCCGGCGGCGGTGAGTTCCACCACATTGAACGCCGCCGCGTTCTGCTGGAGCAGCCCCAGGCGGACCAGTTCACGCCCGATGGCGGACCACTCGGCGCGAGCGTGCTCCCGGCCGATGCCGTAGGTCGAAAGCGTTTCATGGCCGAAGCGTTTCACCTTCTCCGAGGCGGAGCCGCACAAGACTTCCACGATGTGTTGCAGGCCCACGCCGAAGCCGCTTTTCTCCCGAATCCGGTAAACGCACGACAGAAATTTTTGCGCGGCCAGCGTGCCGTCGAACTGTTCACGGGGATTAAGACAGTTGTCGCAACCGCCGCAATTGTCCCCCGGCAGCGTCTCGCCAAAGTGGGCAAGCAACTGCGCCCGGCGACACTCGCCGCTCTCGGCGTAATGCAGCACGCGCTCAAGCTGGGCCAGCGCGATCTCCCGTTCGCGGGGATCGGTCTTTTCGTCGATGAACCGCATCTGCTTCATCCGGTCGCCGGGGCTGAAGAGCAGCAGGCAATCGCCCGGCAAACCGTCCCGTCCGGCGCGGCCGGTTTCCTGATAGTAACCTTCGAGGTTCTTGGGCAGATCGTGATGAATGACAAATCGGACGTTCGGCTTGTTGATGCCCATGCCGAACGCGATGGTCGCGCAGATCACCCGCACTTCATCGCGCAGGAACGCCTCCTGGTTTCGCCCGCGGTCGGCCGCTTCCATGCCGGCGTGATAGGGAGCCGCCGCCACGCCATCCAGGCGCAGTCGCGCCGCCAGGTCTTCCGTCGTCTTGCGTGCGAGACAGTAGATGATCCCGCTGTCGTCCGGGCGCGCGCGCAGCAGTTGGAGAATCTGTGGATACGCCTTCGCCTTGGCGGCCACCCGATAGGTCAGATTCGGCCGGTTGAAACTCGCGACAAAGACCGCCGGGTCGCGCATCGCCAGTTGCCGGCAGATGTCTTCGCGCACCCGTTCCGTGGCGGTGGCGGTCAACGCCATGATCGGCAGTTGCGGAAATGAGCGCCGTAATTCCGCGAGTTTGCGGTACTCGGGCCGAAAGTCGTGCCCCCACTCGCTGATGCAATGGGCTTCGTCGATGGCGAACCGCACGATCCGCCAGCGGGCAAGCTGTTCCAGAAAACCGGGCGAGAACAGCCGCTCGGGCGAGACGTAGAGCAGCTTGAACCCGCCCGCGCCGAGTTCGCGAAAACGTTGCGCCGCCGCAGCCGGTTCGAGCGAGGAATTGAGAAACGTGGCCGCAACGCCCGCCGCCTGCAGCGCATCCACCTGGTCCTTCATCAACGCGATCAACGGCGACACCACCACGGTCAGCCCGTCGTCCAGCACCGCGGGCAACTGGTAGCAGAGCGACTTGCCACCGCCGGTGGGCAGCAGGGCGAGCACATCGCGACCGGCCAGGGTGTCGCGCACGATCTCCGCCTGGAGCGGGCGAAACGAGTCGAAGCCGAAAATCTGCTTTAGCGGGGCCAGCGGGTTGGGAGCGGTTCCATCCACGCGCAGGGTGATAACAGGCGGACGGCGGGCGGGCGAACGGAAAGTTGGCCGCCCCAGCAGCCCGCCTCAAATCTGGAAGTCCAGCGCCGGCGATTTGTGCGCGAGTTTGTCCCTTACTTTCACCTTCACTTCCTCCCAGACCACGAGCGAGTGCGGGGGGACGCTGTGGGTGAGGAAGACGTTCGCGCCGATCGTGCTGTGCGCGCCCACGACGGTGTCGCCCCCCATGATGGTCGCGCCGGCGTAGAGCGTCACGTGGTCCTCGACGGTGGGATGGCGGCGGCGGCCCTTGAGCGCTTGCCCGCCCGCGAGCGAGCGGCCGATCAAGGCGACACCCTGATACATCTTCACGTGATTGCCGATCACGCTGGTTTCACCGATCACCGTGCCGGTGCCGTGGTCGATGAAGAAGTGGGTGCCGCTGGTCGCACCGGGATGCAGGTCCATGCCGGTGCGCGAGTGCGCCCACTCGGTCATGATGCGCGGGATGAGCGGCACATGCTTGAGGTAAAGCTGATGGGCCAGCCGTTGCACGGCGATGGTCTCGATGAAGGGATAGGCGACAATGACCTCCTCCTTGCTGAGCGCGGCGGGGTCACCGTTGTAGGCGGCCTCGACATCCGTCGCGAGCAGCTCGCGGACACACGGCAGGCAGGCGATCAGGTTGTGGGTCTCCGCTTCAGCCAGCCGGCCCAGCTCGGCGGGTTTCACATCCGCGGGCGGCGCGTATTCCAGGCTTTTTTCGATTTCATGCTGCAGGCGTCCCAGCACCGAGTCCACGAGCGTGGCGGTCTCGATCTTCAACTCCGAGGAATGGATTTGCCGGTCGTCAAAGAAGCCCGGGAAAAGCAACCGCAGCAGATCGACCGTGATCGCGGCAATCCGGCTCTTGGAAGGCAGGTTTTTGCCGTCGAGATGGTTGATGCCGCCCACCTGCGCGTAGGAGGCCAGCAACTGGTCGGTCAACCGCGTGATCGATACACTCACGGCGCAAGTATCCAGAAACGCCCCCGCATGGCAAGGGACCGTGCGTAAGC
>CAYXDZ010000504.1:0-2865 GCA_964463815.1 uncultured Verrucomicrobiota bacterium
CGCGACATCTTCGAGGACAAATGGACAGTCAGCGAAAAGATCGAGACGATCCTCACGCTCATCAAGACCGCGAGCCGGCTGCAGTTTACAGAGCTGTTCTCAAATGCCACCAGCCGGACCGAGGTGGTGGTGACTTTTCTGGCGGTGCTCGAACTGATCCGCCTCAAGCAGATCGAAGTGATGCAAGGCGAGGCGTTCGGCGAGATCGACATCACGCCGGGCCTGGCGCAGACCTTGAACCACGCGGCCGAGCTGGCGGCCGAGCCGGCGGCAGCGACGAACTGAATTTGAAAATTTGAAACCACAGATGAACACAGATGGACGCAGATGGGAGGCGTGCCGGAGCGCGGCTGTGTCCACAGGACCAGCCGCAGCACGCCCGAGCGACCGCAACTTTACTGGCGATTCGGTGACCGTCGTTTCGGCCAGGGTGAGGGGGGAAGAAGTATACGTCCTTGCCGGTGTTGCCGATTTGTTCAGCGTCCATGGCAATTCTGGATATCTGTGTCCATCTGTGTTCATCTGTGGTTTCCCTGCTCCGAATTTTCTCGCCCCATGGAACTGAAGTTCATCATCGAATCGATTTTGTTTTCGTCGCAGAAGCCGCTTACGCCGGCCGAGATTCGCGACGTGCTGAAGAAGGCTGCTGAGTTCGAGGACGCCCCCGAGGCCCGCGACTTCAAGAAGACGAGCCTCGACGCCATCGAGTCTTCCCTGAGCGAGCTGCTTGCCGAGCACGAACGCGGTGGGCGGACCTACAAGCTGATGAATGTCGCCGGCGCGTGGCAGTTCGCCAGCAAGCCGGAGTACGCGCCGTGGATCAAGGCGCTCGTCGGCCAGAAGCCACGGGCTCCCAAGCTGTCCGCGCCCGCGCTTGAAACGCTCGCGATCATCGCCTATCGCCAGCCGATCACGCGCGCCGAGATGGAGCAGATTCGCGGCGTGGCCGTCGATGGCGTGATGGGTACGCTCGTTGAGCGGGGCTTGATCGAGCAATCCGGCAAGGCCGAGGCACCCGGCCGCCCGGCACTCTACAGCACCACACCGTTGTTCCTTGAATACTTCGGCCTCGGCGGTCTCGAAGACCTGCCGGACGCCGATGAGTTGCGGCGCATCCCGGTGAAGAAGCCGGAGGAGCTGCTGACCGTCGATCCGGGGTTGGCCACCACGCCGCCGGAGCAGTTGCAGTTGGATGGGGAAGCGGCGACGGAGACAACCGCGAGCGACGCCCCGCCGGTTGCGAACAATTAATTGCATGAGCCTCAGCGACCACCGCAAAGCAATCGACAAGCTCGACGCTGACATCGTCCGGTTGTTGAACGAGCGCACGAAGCACGCCCTTGAAATCGGCGCGTGGAAACTCCAGCACGGCCAGGAGATTTATGCGCCGCACCGCGAGCGTGCTGTCTTCCAGCGCCTCCGCAAACTGAACCCCGGCCCGATCACGGAAGCATCCCTCCGCGCGATCTACCGCGAGGTGATGTCCAGCGCGCTCTACTTGGAGAAGTCGCTGAAGATCGCCTACCTCGGGCCCGAAGCCACCTTCACGCATCAGGCCGCGATCCGGAAGTTCGGTTCCAGCCTGCAATACGTCGCGTTGCGCACGATTGGCGAGGTCTTCGCCGAGGTGAACCGCGACCGCGCGGATTACGGCGTGGTGCCGGTCGAGAACTCCACCGAAGGCGTCGTCACGCACACGCTCGACATGTTCGTCGATAGCGAACTGAAGATCGTCGCGCAGATCGTGCTGCCCATCCAGCACTGCCTGATCAGCCGGTTCAAACACGCGGCGATCAGGCGCATCTACTCGCATCCGCAGGCGCTCGGGCAATGCCGTTACTGGTTGCAAAACCATTTTCCCGACGCGGAGATTATCGAGACCAGTTCCACCACGCGCGCCGCGCAAGTGGCGTCCACCGAGAAGAACTCGGCGGCCATCGCCAGTTCGCTTGCGGCGGAGCGTTACAAGCTCAGCGTGCTCGACGTGGACATCCAGGACAACCCGGCGAACGCCACGCGTTTCCTCGTGCTCGGCCGGCAGTGCAGTCCGCCCACGGGCAAAGATCGCACGAGCCTGATGATCAACATCGCGGACGAGGTCGGTGCGTTGCACCGGGTGCTGGGCGTGTTCCGCAAATTCCGCATCAACATGACGAAGATCGAGTCGCGCCCGAGCCGTCGCAAGGCGTGGGATTACTTCTTCTTCATCGACTGCGACGGACACGCCGAAGACAAGAAAGTCAGCAAGGCCATCGTGGAATTGCAGAAGATGTCCAACCGCGTGAAGGTGCTGGGGTCGTATCCGAACTCGGAATAGGGCATGGCTGGCAATCAAGGTCCAAAACCGATATGGAAGCATCCAGCCTTAATGGTCGCGTGGGTGGTATGTTCAGCAATTTCCTTCTTTGTGTTTTGGCGCGCTCTGAATTTATCGATTCCGCTTTCCGTTGTCTTGGCGGTCCCAGCGGGCTTGGGTTTGTTTTGTCTGGCCGCTAAAGTTTCCGAGAATTGACCATGACCCACCTCGCCCGCGCCAAACAGGTTTTCGACATCGAGCTGGGCGCGCTCAAGGCGGTGAAGGCACAGCTTGATGATTCCTTCACCCGCGCCGTCGAGGCACTCGTCGCCGTGCTCTCGAAGCGCGGCAAGATCGTCGTCGTCGGCATCGGCAAATCCGGGAACATTGGCCGAAAGATCGCCGCGACCCTCACCAGCACCGGTTCGACTGCCGTCGTCCTGAACAGCGTTGATGCGCTCCACGGCGATCTCGGCGTGGTCAACGACGGCGACGCGGTGCTCTGCCTCAGTTACTCCGGCGAGTCGGAGGAACTGCTGAACCTCGTCGGCGGACTCAAGCGATTCTCC
>CAYXDZ010000505.1:0-2862 GCA_964463815.1 uncultured Verrucomicrobiota bacterium
GCGTTCGTGCCCATGGCAGTCAATGCCCTCTTCGCTTCCGGTTGATTTAAGCGTGCCGCCCAGTAGGACAACGACCTCCCCTCATGACGCGGTTCGCGGGGACGGGAGACGAGCATCACGCACCCGGCGATCACGCTGACCGCCAGTATCGCCGCGATCCATTTCTTTCGCCGGCTCATGGTCCAACAGTTGCCGACAGCTTGCCGGCAATTGAGTCACCCTCACCCGCCCGGCTCAGTCTGCTTACTGCCCATTGTTCACTGATGACTGCTCCCCTGCCTCCGCTCACCGGTACGCCGCCGGATTGTACCGTCCGGCCGGGTGCCAGATCAGGTAGCTGTTCACGCCGTTGTCGGCCGCGGCCTTGATCTGGGCGCGCACTTGCGCCGGAGTGTAGTTGATGTGCCCCTTCACCCACGTCGCGGTGAAACCTTGCAGCCACGGCCGGATTCCCGCAGGCGTTTCCAGGCCGCGATTCCGCCGCAATGCGTCGCGCAGCCCGCGATCGATCAAGTCATACGGATGCTGGTCCGGCACCGGCAACCCGTACGAGCGGTTCGCGTAATGACTCGGATACATCATCGGACAGATGTAATCGACCGCGTTGCTCACCGCCTCCCAATACTGGCCGATCCGCATGTCGTCGCGCGTCGTGGTCACAAGGCCGAACACGTCCGCCGCGATATAAACCTTCAGCGGTGCCAACTCGCGCCGGGCCTCCAGCAGAAAACTCTGGATCGTCGCCGCCTTGGAAGCGCCCGTCGGATTGCGATAGTTCAAGTCCGCCGTGCGCGGCACATCGGGGAAGCGGATGTAATCGAACTGAATCTCGTTGAACCCGGCCGCCGCCGCCTCCCGTGCGAGACCGAGGTTGTAATCACGGAAGTCCCGGTCATGCGGCGAGGCCCACGACAGCCCGTCGCCGCTCTTGAACACCTGGCCGGTGCGGTTGTTGAAGATCGCCTTCTCGGGATGGGTCTTCGCAAAGATCGGATCCTTGAACACGACGATGCGCGCGATGAGATAGATGTTCCGCGCCTTGAGCCGGCGGACCAATTCCGAAATGTCCGCATACTTCACCTTGTCGTTCGCGGCGGGATTCAAGCGCGCGGCGGTGGCGGAGCCCGTCAACAGCGCGCCCACGTCGTCCTTGTAATCGATCACCAGCGCATTCAACTCAGTCTCATCGATCATCTTGAGAATCTCGTCGAAGCGGGCCGAGGAAAGGATGTTGAAGGAGACATACACCGCGCGCGCATCGACCTTGGGGTTGCCTTCGTACGACGGCTTGGGAATCGGAGTGTAATCCAGGCTGGCGAAATCTTCGGCGATCGCGACGGCCGGTGTCTCGCGCGGCACTTCCTCCGCGCTGGACGCCAGGAAATTGGTGGCCACCCAGCCGGCGAGGGCTTCGTCGCCGTTGCGATACTCGACCCGCGACCAGCGCTGGCCGTCGGTGCCCACGGTTTCACGGTGGACCGTGACGCGCTCGCCGCGTCCCAGTTGATCCAGCACCGGGGCATCCGTGCCGGCGGCGGCGCGCACGTTCAAGCCCGACGCCTTCACATATTTCGTGGTCCGCTGCGGATTCCGTCCGGCCGCGGGCGTCCGGGCAGTCCGGGTGGGAGCCGGCTCGGTCACTGCCGGAGGAGCCGCCGGCGCGGGCGTCGCGGCCGCGGCTGGCACGACCTCCGAGGAGGCGGGTGGTTCCACCGCGCGCGGAGCCGGTGCGGGAGTTCCGGCGACGACTGTTGGCGGCAGATCGGCGCGCTCCATACTCGTCTGGCCGGGCGGATAATTGAGGGGCGTAACGGCGCGTTGCGGCGTGCCTTCCGACGGTCGGTTACCCGCGCAACCGGCGAGCAGGAGGGCGGGCAATATCAACGGGAGAATGGAGCGGGCGATGAGTGGGCAGGTCATGATGCAACGCGGCGATTTAGCCGGACCCTCTCCCGCTAAGCAAGCCAGGCCGGCGGGAAAGTAACCTTCCCTCCCGATGCCCGACCGATTGGAGTGACAGAGTGCAACCCGCTGGCTCAGTTCAGGGAGAGCCTCGACCGGATCCGTATCGCACCTCTTTACCTCCGGAATCATTGGGAGTTTGTAGTCGCGCACCATCGTCTTGGTGTGCGGTGGCCCCGCACCTCCTTTCCCAGAGAGGTCCTGCGGGGAAGCCAATGCCCGGCGACGAACAGGGGACAACTCGCGGCTGGCCAGCGCGGTGAGCCACCGGTATGTTGGCCACTACCGCATGGCCGCGACGAAATTCTTACGGGACCCGCAACTGGCCCGTCCGGCTGGTGATCGGGTGGGTGACACTCAAGCGTTCTGGTGCCATGGCGACACCGCGAGCCCGGCATCGGTTGCAAATCGGTCGAACCCCTTCACAACGAGCTCCGATGAGTGGATGGACATGGATTCCGAACAAACCATGAAAGCAAAACCTCCGTTTCTTTCCAGCGCGGCTCTCATAGCGATGTACGCGCTTGTTTGGGGTGCCCTGTATTTGTCTGGTACTTTTGGAAATGTAGGCGGACGTTTGGTTGGATTTCCTTTTGCGGCGGTTTTAATAATGTGTGTTGTGTGGGTGTATCGTTCAAGAAAATGCTTGGCATCTTTGGCGGTAAGCTTGGTGCCTCTGGTTTGTATTATTTCAATTGAGAGATGGGTTCCCGATCCCATGTTGCTTGGCTTTGCAAACGAGGCGCGAAGGAGCATTAACCAGAAAGAATTTGCCTCATATATCAATGACCTGCGAAGTGTGGATTCTGAAATAGCGCGCACACAAATGTCCAGCGAAGCATATAAAAGGGGTGCGATCAGAAGTGGCGGTCAGTTGAGGGCGTGGGCGGGAGAGTTCCA
>CAYXDZ010000506.1:0-2860 GCA_964463815.1 uncultured Verrucomicrobiota bacterium
TCAAGCTGCGGGTCTTCGTGGACACCTCGTCCGTCGAGGTTTTCGTGAACGAAGGCGAAACTGTGTTGACCAGTTTGATTCTGCCGAAACCGGATTCGCGTGGCCTCGAACTCAACGTCGAGCGGGGCCAACTCAAGCGTGTCGAAATTGATCTGTGGCCCCTGAAGTCAGCGTGGAGATAATTGTTCCCAGTTCCCCGTCCATCAAAGGCGGAGACCCCGGTCGTTGGTTGCGGCAATGATCGGGAATTGGTGGCCGGACGCGACAATCCCGGCCCTTCAAAGAGTCCGCACCCACACAACCGGGCCCGACATTTGGCTTTCCTAATACGGGCTGAGCCGCATATTCCCCGGCCATGTCTTTTGAGAACTTGCAGTTGAGCGAGCCGGTGCTGCGCAGTGTGACGACGAAGGGCTACACCCAGCCGACCCCGATCCAGGCCCAGGCCATTCCGTTGATCCTCCAGGGCCGCGACCTGATCGGCAGCGCGCAGACGGGCACGGGCAAGACGGCCGCGTTCGCGCTGCCCATCCTGACGAAACTCGGCGCTCCGCAACGCGAGACGCGCGCGTTGATTCTGGAGCCGACGCGCGAACTGGCGCTCCAGGTCGAGGCGGCCTTCAAGCGTTACGCCGAGTTCACCCAACTGCGGGTGGCGGTGCTGTACGGCGGGGTGGGTTACGGCGCGCAGAATGAAGCCCTGAAGCAGGGGGTGGACATCATCATCGCGACACCGGGCCGGCTGCTGGATCACATGCAGAACGGTGCCTGCAAGCTGAACCACGTCCAGTTTCTCGTGCTCGACGAGGCGGATCGCATGCTGGACATGGGCTTCCTGCCGGACGTGCGGCGGATCATCGACAAGTGCCCCAAGGCGCGGCAGACGGCGCTGTTCTCGGCCACCATTCCCGCGCAGATCGAAACCCTGATCCAATGGGCGATGAAGGATCCGGAAACGGTCGAGATCGGCGAACGGCGTTCCCCCGCCGAGACGGTCAAGCATGTCATCTATCCCGTGGCCGAAGCGCAGAAGATGAAGCTGCTCCTCGCGCTGCTCGACCAGGTGCATTACCAGTCGGTGATCGTTTTCTGCCGGACACGCCGGCGGGCGGACGACGCCGCGCACCTGCTGAAGCGGAACAATCATTCCGTGGCGGTGCTGCATTCCGATCGCTCGCAGAAGGAGCGCGAGCAGGCGTTGCAAGGTTTCCGCGAAGGCAAGTACGAGGTGCTGGTGGCCACCGACATCGCCGCGCGCGGCCTGGACATTCTCGAGGTCAGCCACGTGATCAATCTCGACGTGCCGCTGCACGCGGAGGATTACGTACATCGCATCGGCCGCACGGGCCGCGCCGCCGCCACGGGCGATGCCTTCACGATCATGGTGGCCGAGGATGGACCGGCCGTGTTCGACATCGAGCGCTACATCGACCAGAAGATACCCCGGGTGAAGCTGGAGGGTTTTGATTATCAGTACACGGCGTTGTTCGATGCGGAGAAAAGTTCCCAGCCAAACGTCCGGCCAACGGCGGTCAAGGCGGTGCGCGTGCGCGGCGGCTACTTCTTCTCACCGGGCAAGGGCCGGCGGAAGCGGTAGGCTTGATTTTCGATTCGTCCTCGTCCTCGCTCTCGTAATCCAGCCGGAGTGCTGGGAAGACTGGCGTGACCGAGGCTCAATACTCCATCACTCCGCTACTCCAACCGTCCACACCCTTCGAGGACGAACCTGCGAGCCTGCCGCCATCCCGAACTTTCCTTTGACACCCCCCGGCCTGCTCCCTAGCTTTTGCCCGTAAATAGCGAGCGCTGACCCCGAAATTTACCGTTCGGGGCTTTTTATTGCCGCTACCAAAGCAGATTTAATTATGGCGAACACCATTCTTGTCGGAGCCCAGTGGGGCGACGAAGGCAAAGGCAAAATCATCGATGTGCTGACCGAGAACGCGGAGATCGTGGTCCGCACCCAGGGCGGCAACAACGCCGGCCACACCGTCCTCGTCGGTGGTAAAAAGTACGTCCTGCACCTCATCCCGTCCGGCATCCTGCGCCCGAAAAAGACCTGCGTCATCGGCAACGGCACGGTCATCGATCCCATCGGGTTGATGGGCGAGATCGTCGGCCTGCGCACGGCCGGCATCAAGGTCGGCAAAAACTTGCTCATCAGCGAAACGGCGCATGTCGTGTTTCCGTATCACCGCGAACTCGACGCGATTCGCGAGTTGGGCAAGGGCAAAAAGAAGATCGGCACCACCAAGCGCGGCATCGGTCCGGCCTATGGCGACAAGGCCGCCCGCACCGGCATCCGCATGGTCGATCTCATCCGCCCGCACCGGCTGGAGGAATTGCTCAAGGTGAAGATCAAGGAGAACAACGAGGTGCTCCGGGCGTTCGGCGCCAAGCCGCTCTCCTTCGCCAAGGTGTTCAACGAATACCGCGCCGCCGGCCAGTTCCTCGCGCCGTTCGTCACCGACACGGTCGTCTATCTGCACCACGCCTCCCAACGGAAGGCCGAGATGCTCTTCGAGGGCGCGCAGGGCACCTTCCTCGACATCGACCACGGCACCTATCCTTACGTGACCTCCTCGAACACCACGTCCGGCGGGGCCTGCACCGGCTCCGGCGTGCCGCCGCATCGCATGGACCGCGTGATGGGCGTGATGAAAGCCTACACCACACGTGTTGGCGAAGGGCCGCTGCCGTCCGAAGAACCGGAAGTCTCCGACCTGCTGCACGGGCTGGGCCGGGAGTTCGGCGCGACCACCGGCCGGGCGCGGCGCTGCGGGTGGTTCGACGCCGTTGCCACGCGCTACGCGACGATGGTCAATGGCATTGATGAACTCGCTGTCACCAACCTCGACGG
>CAYXDZ010000507.1:0-2858 GCA_964463815.1 uncultured Verrucomicrobiota bacterium
TGGCCGGTGACTCGCCGGAGTCGAACATCTCGACAAACACGTCCTGGGCGATCTTGGAGCTGATCTTGCCTGAATCCACCAGCTCCACGAGTTCGGCGATGGCTCCCGGCGCGAACTTAAAGTCCTTCAGGCCCGGCAACTCCATGTCGGCGGGTTCGATGCCCATCGCAGCCTGTTCGGCCTTCGCGGCGTCCGTCGCCTCGGTCAGCTTCGCCCGCAGATTGTTGATCACCCAGTTGGCGATGGCCTTGGGATTCTTGGCGCTCCGGGCGATGGTTTCAAAGTATCCGCCCAGTGCGACATCGTTCTTGAAAACTTCGGCATCACCCGCAGCAATTCCATACGCCGTGATGAAGCGTTGCTTGCGGGCGAGTGGCAGCTCGACGACCCGCGATTTTATTTCGGCCAGCCACTCGTCCGTCGGCTCGAACGGCATCAGGTCCGGCTCGGGAAAGTAACGGTAATCATGCGCGTGTTCCTTCGAGCGCATCACCTCCGTCATGCCGCTGACATCGTCCCAGCGCCGCGTCTCCTGGTTGAGCTTTTCACCCTTCGTCACGGCTTCGATCTGTCGGGGAATCTCGTATTGCAACGCCCGCCGCACGCCGCTGAACGAGTTCATGTTCTTGATCTCGATTTTGGCGCCGAGTTCCTTTTGTCCCTTCGGGCGAACGCTCACATTGACATCGCAACGGACCATGCCCTTTTCCATGTCGGCATCGCTCACGCCGCCGTACACGAGAATGTCCTTCAACGCGTTCAGGTACTCGTAGGCCATGTCCGCGCTGGTAAGGTCCGGTTCGGAAACGATCTCGAGCAGCGGCACGCCCGCGCGGTTGAAATCGACTCCGCTCTGGCGGTCGAAATGGTTGTTCTTCCCGACGTCTTCCTCGAGGTGCGCCCGGGTGATGCGCACGCGTTGCAGGCCGCCCGCAAATTCGAACTCAACATGACCGCCAAGCGTGGAGGGAAAGGCGAGTTGGGTGACCTGATAATTCTTGGCGACATCCGGGTAGAAATAATTTTTTCGGTCAAACACCGCGTGCCGGGGAATCTGGCTGTTCAACAACAGGCCCGTCAGCACCGTCAGGCGCAGTGCCTCCTCGTTGGCGACCGGCAGCACGCCAGGCAAGCCGAGGCAGACCGGGCAGACGTTGGTATTCGGCTCGGAACCGAACTGGTTCGGGCAGCCGCACCACATCTTGGATTTCGTCTTGAGCTGGACGTGTGTTTCGAGACCGATGTTGACTTCAAATTCCATAACGGCGGGAGGTTTCTGCCACAGCCCGCACCGCTTGAACATCGTAAACTAAGCCCGGTTGCCGCGCGCCGCATCGGAATTGGTATCAGCCGGGCGGGAACAACAGGCCGCGGCTGCGAGTTCAAAAGGAGAATTTGGAACCGGGGGTGCAAGGGGTAGGTGAAGGCAACAGCCGGGCACAAGACGGAAGGCTGGCCGTGTTCGCGCACGAGGGGGCAAAAATTGACCGAATGACGCGCGGTTTTGGTGGCGTCCATTAGCGGGATCGGCTACAAACGCGGCACACTATGTTCGACTTCCTCGCCGAGTCACCTGAGGACCGCGCGCGCCTGTGCGGATCGGGCCACTCCCGCCGCGAGTTCCTGCAAATCGGCTCGCTGGCCGCGCTCGGGCTGTCGCTGCCGCAACTGCTTTGGGCGAAGGAGAATGGCGTGATCAAGCCGGGCAATGACCAACGCTCGTGCATCATGATCTTCAACCTCGGCGGGCCGAGCCACCTTGACCTGTGGGATATGAAGCCCGATGCGCCGTCCGAGATTCGCGGCCCCTTCAAGCCGATCCGCACCAAGTCCGACGCCTTCGAGATTTCCGAACTGCTGCCGCTGCATGCGAAGATTGCCGACAAGTTCTCGCTCGTGCGCTCCTGCTCACACGATGGTGCGGCGGTTCACGACGCCGGTTGGCAGATGATGCAGACCGGCCGCCGGTTCACCGGTGGCATCCAGACGCCGCATGCCGGCTCGGTTACGGGTTACTTGATGGGCCGCAAGACCGATCTCCCGCCCTTCGTGGTGCTGCCCCAGCTCATGGGCCGCGGCGGCGGCAACCTCCCCAACGGCCAGGCCGGCGGTTTCCTCGGCAAGGCGCATGATCCCTTCGCGTTGATGGCCGATCCGTCGCAGAAGAATTTCAAGGTGCCGGACCTGCTGCCGCCCGACCAGATCGGTGCCCACCGGCTCGAGCGTCGCCGCAAGATGCGCGACATCGTCGACCAGACCGTCGCGAACTTTGAGGCCAGCGAAGACGCGCGGTTGATGGACGAAAACTTCCACGCCGCGTTCCGGATCATGACCAGCGAACAGGCGCGGGCGGCGTTCGATCTCGCGCAGGAACCGGAGTCCGTGCGCGAGCGTTACGGCATGAACCGCTTCGGCCAGTGCTGCCTGCTGGCGCGGCGGCTCGTCGAGAGCGGCGTCCGCTTCGTCACCATCAACACCTTCCTCACCGTGTTCGACGAGATCACCTGGGACATCCACGGGTCGAAGCCGTTCACCTCAATCGAAGGCATGAAGGACATCGTGTGCCCGATGTATGACCAGGCTTACAGCGCGCTGATCGAAGATCTGGATCAACGCGGTTTGCTGAAGGACACGCTGGTGGCAAATCTCTCCGAGTTCGGTCGCACGCCGAAGGTGAATCCCGCCGGTGGGCGCGATCACTGGCCGCAATGTTTCACCGCCTACTTCGCCGGCGGCGGCGTGCAAGGCGGTCGGGTGGTGGGCGCGAGCGATCCGATTGGTGCATATCCGGCCGAGCGACCGGTGAAGCCCGGCGACATCGTGGCCACGATTTTCCAGAGCCTCGGCTTCGATCACAC
>CAYXDZ010000508.1:0-2837 GCA_964463815.1 uncultured Verrucomicrobiota bacterium
TTTCGGCGACGAGTGGATCTGGTTGTTCTCCGTGATCTTTACCATCGTGGTGCTGGTCGGCACCGAGATCATTCCGAAAGTGATTGGCGTCAGCTATGCGGAACGGCTGGCTCCGGTGGCCGCGCCGTTCCTCTCCTTCATGACCCTTGCGCTCACGCCGATTATCGCGGTGACGGAGTGGCTGGCCCGGCCCTTCAAACGCAAGGGCGGCAAACGCCGGATGAGCATTTCCGATTTGCGGACCATGGCGGACATGGCGCGGCATGAGCGGCTGATCAGTCCGGAAGAGGGCGAGATCATCATCAACGCCACCAAGCTGCGTCACCTCACCGTGGACTCCGTAATGGTGCCGCGCGATCGGATGATGCTCTTCGACGCGCGGCAGTCGAACATCGCCAATTTCGAGACGGCGGCCACCTCCCTGCACACCCGGTACCCGGTCTCCCAGGACGGCACCGTGGAGGGCATCACCGGTTACGTGAACTTCAAAGAGATCGTTGCCATGATGCCAAGCCGGCGGGAGGCGCAGATCCAACCCTTCATTCGCCCGCTTTCCCGGCTGGCCGCGGGCGCGAGCTTGAACGAGGCGTTGAAGTCGCTGCTCGGCCGCCGCGAACACATGGCGCTCGTCGAGGACGAAAAGCACCGGGTCGTCGGCCTCGTCACCCTGGAAGATCTGATGGAGGAGATCGTCGGTGACCTCACCGATGAGTTCGATCATCTGTCGGACGAGATCATCGAAGTGGCGGATCGCCGCTGGAAGGTTGGCGGCGGCGCGCGGTTGAGCCGGGTGATCGAGCAGACAAACCTCGTGCTCGGACCGGAGCAATTGGATGCCCTGCTGGCCGACTGGCTTCACCAAAAAGTGGGGCGGGAGCCCCGCGTCGGCGACACAGTTAAAGAAGGGAACGCGCTGTTCACGGTGATCCAGACCCGCCGACGGAAAGCCCATCGCGTGCTGGTGGAAGCTGTTTGAACGGTCAGCCACACCCCGCCGGGGTGTGGTAGGGCGGACCTGCCGGTCCGCCGTAACTTCGGCCGCGGAACGAGCGCAGCGACGTTCGTGGCCCGGGCGGGCAAGACTCCCACCAGAGAACTCCCAAGTGCCAACCCTTAAGGCCAGGGAAAAAAACGCGGCCAACCTGTCCCAGAAGCCCGGGCGGGAGCCCGTCTCCACAGTTGGCGGGCCGGGCAGTAAAATGAGATGCGCCCCAATGGGAAGTGTTTCATGGCTTGACGCTGGTTCGAGGGAACGGCAGACAAGTCCCATGCCCATCAGCCACCTTTTCCGCCCGTCCTTGTTTGCGCTCACCCTGGGCCTTTCGAGTTCACCGCTGATCGCCGCCGATACGCAACTCGGCACGTTGCAAGTCAACGCCGGTGAGCTGGCGCGGCAGAATGTCGCCGTCTCCTTCCCGCTGCCCCCGGATCGGCGCGGTCCGTTTCTCCTCGCCCGGTTGTCGGCCAGCCAGCTCGTGCCCGTGCAGGTGGACGCGCAGGGGCAGGGCTGGGTGTTGATCCCCGAACTCGCGAAAGGAGCGACGCGGGAAATTGCCCTTCTCAAACGCGACGACGCGGCGGGCATCCCCGTGGCGGTGAATGTGGACCGCCTCGGCCGCAAGCTGCGCGTCAAACAGGACGGTCTGCCGATCCTCGAATACCAGGCCGAGCCCGGCGAACTCCCGCGACCCGACATCAAGGAGTCCTTCAAGCGTGGCGGCTACATTCATCCGGTTACCACGCCCGGCGGCACGGTGGTCACCGATGATTTCCCGCCGGACCACATCCACCACCACGGCATCTGGATGCCCTGGACGAAGACGAAGTTCGAGGGTCGCGAGCCGGACTTCTGGAACATGGGCGCGGACAAGGGCCGGGTGGAGTTCGTGCAGCTCGATCATTATTGGAGCGGCCCGGTCCACGGTGGATTTAAAGTGGGTCACAAGTTCGTCGATCTCCTCGCGCCCGGCGGCGGGAAGACGGCGCTCAACGAGAAATGGACGGTCCGCGTTTACCCGGCTCCTGCGGGCCCCGAGCGCGTTTGGGTCTTCGACTTCGAGTCCGTGCAAACCTGCGCGACCGACCAGCCGCTCCTGCTGCCCGAGTATCACTATGGCGGACTCGGCTTCCGCGGGCACGGCGACTGGAACGGCCCGACCAAAACCCACTGGCTCACCTCGAACGGTGAAACGGACCGCCTCAAGGGCCACGCCACTCGGGCGAACTGGTGTTACGTGGGCGGCGACACCGCCGGCAGACGCGCGGGCGTCGTGATTCTCGGTCATCCGGACAACTTCCGCGCGCCGCAGCCGATGCGCATCCATCCCACCGAACCGTTCTTTTGCTTCGCCCCGCAGCAGCTTGGCGACATGGCCATAGAACCGGGCAAGCCTTACGTCTCGAAGTATCGCTTCATCGTCCTGGACGGCGAGCCGGACAAGGAACGGATTGATGCGCTCTGGCGCGACTACGCCGAACCGCTGAAAGTGGAAGTGAACTGGCAGGAATGAGCCCGAAACTTCCACCGTAAGCAGTGGCAAGGGATGAATGGATAAATCTCATTAATCTCTGCCGTGTCGATTGCCTCCCGGCACTGCTACCCTTTTCCCGGGTGACTCCTATCGTATTCGATGATTCGCGGGGAAACGAACTCATCCCAGAACTTTTGGCAATGGTCTACGTCTGCGAATTGGACTCCAGGTCGAGCGAGCAATCGCTTGGCCGTTGCTGCGTCCAGAGGGATCGGGATTTTCTCTCCTACGCTTCGCCCCACAAGCAGGATGCACCCGGACCGCCATCGATCCATCACCCGTGTCCGTTTCTCGAATTGGGGAATG
>CAYXDZ010000509.1:0-2827 GCA_964463815.1 uncultured Verrucomicrobiota bacterium
CGTTTTTCCCCCTTTCGCTCAGCCCCGGCCCGGTGGAGTTGCCCGGCCTCAGAGGATGCGCACATCCACCGCGTCCATGCCTGCCGAGCGAATGGCCGTCAGCCCCAGATCGGTGTCTTCAAAGGCGCGACAGCGTTGGGGATCGACCCCGATCCGGCGGGCGGCTTCAAGAAAGATGTCCGGGGCCGGCTTCTGGTTGACGACATCTTCACTGGTGACCACAGCGGCGAAGAGTTCGCGAATGCCCAGATGCACCAGCACCTTCTCAATGACGAAGCGCGTACCCCCGGACGCCACCGCCATCGGCAGTTTGCCGTGATGCGCCCGCGCAATCCCCACGACCGCGTGAATGGGACCGACGAGATGCAGCGTTTCGAGATACGCGGACTCCTTCTCCTTCGAGGCCGCGAGCGGATCAAGCTGCCGGCCTTGCTCGACGCTCAACATCTTCAGGATGTCGCGCGAGGGGACGCCGCCCATCGCGTAGAAGCGATCCTCCGGGAAGTGCAGCTCGTACTTCCGGGTGACCAACTGCCAGGCCTTCCAGTGGAGCGGCATGGTGTCGGCAAGGGTGCCGTCGCAATCGAAAATCAGTCCTTGAATGTCCATTATTGAGTGAGCACCGACAGCCGCCGTTCAAGGTCGTCCGTCAGCAGGGGGTTGATCAGGTCATCCAACTGGCCGTCCAGCACCGCCGGCAAATTATAGATGCTCAGCTCGATGCGGTGATCGGTGACCCGGTTCTGGGGGAAATTATAGGTGCGGATCTTTTCGTTGCGCTCGCCGGTGCCGACTTGCTGGCTGCGCTGTGCGTCGTACTTTGCCTTTTCCTCGGCAATCTTGCGTTCGAGCAGGCGGGAGCGCAGCACCGCGAGCGCCTTGGTCTTGTTCTTCTGCTGGGAACGCCCGTCCTGACAGCGCACTTCGATCCCGCTGGGCTTGTGGAAGACACGGACGGCGGAGTCGGTGGTGTTGACCCCCTGCCCGCCATGGCCGCCGGCGCGGCAGACGTTGATCTCGAGATCGTCCGGCTTGATCTCGACATCCACTTCCTCCGCCTCGGGCAACACGGCGACGGTGACGGTGCTCGTGTGAATGCGCCCCTGGGCCTCGGTGGCCGGCACCCGCTGCACGCGGTGGACTCCGCTCTCGAATTTGAGGCGTTTGAAGACATCCTGCCCGTTCACTTGAAACACGATTTCCCGGAACCCGCCCAGATCGGACGGACTGGAATCCATCGGTTCGATCTTCCAGCCGTGATCCTCCGCGTAGCGCGAATACATCCGGTAGAGATCCGCCGCGAACAAGGCGGACTCGGCCCCGCCGGCACCGGCGCGAATTTCCACAATGGTGTTGCGGCTGTCGGTCGGGTTGGGCGGCAGCAGACCCTCCTGCACGGCCAGTTCAAGCTGGCGCAGCTCCGGTTCGAGCCGGGTGATTTCCTCGCGGGCCATCTGCCCCATTTCGGTGTCGGCGGCTTCGACGGCGGCGAGTTCGCGGTTGTCCGCCAGTTCGCGGGAGACCTTGCGATACCGTTCGCCGTTCGTCACCAGGCCCTTCAACCGGGAATACTCCCGGGTCAGCTCCTGCGCCCTTTGCTGCTGGCTGAAGACCTCCGGATTCGCCAGGGCATTCTCCACCTCGGCAAAGCGGCGGTTGAGCTTCTCGATGGCGGCTTGAAAGTCCATGGCGCTAAAAACAAAACGCCCGCAGAGGCGCATCCAGGGCGTTCTGCGGGCGTCGGGGAAAGAGCTACTTCTTTTTCTTGCTGGCCTTGGCCGCAGCCTTGGCTTCCTGCGCGGCCTGCGTCTTGGCGAGTCGCTGCTGGAATTTGTCCACGCGACCGGCGGTGTCCACAAACCGCTGCTGGCCCGTGTAAAACGGATGGCAGGCGTTGCAAATGCCGATGATGACGGTTTGCTTGGTCGAGCGGGTCTTGATCACATTGCCGCAGGCGCAACGGATTTCCGCGTCCACAACTCTCGGATGAATGTCAGCTTTCATGTCGCAAAGGGGCGAAAAACTAGCAGCGGCCAACCGCTTGGCAAGGGTTAATTTGGTTCGACCGGCGGTAACCGGCGGGGGCCCGGCCGGTTGGTCTCCTGAACCCGCAAGAGGCTGTTTGAATTTATTCCACTTGGATGGTTGCGAGGCGTTCCAATCCTTGCTGGTCACGAATCTTGTTCCGGTTCCACGTCAATTTCCCCCGGCGATTGCTTCGCCTCCTCTGCGGCGCACGCGTTGACGGTGTCCCGAAAGAGTCCGGTTGCGGACACGCCCCCAAGCCGGCTTTCCACAGTTGCCCTGTCCCGGCTCCCCCCCTACATTCGCCGCCCATGTCGCAAGTTGAGAACATACCCGTGCTGCCACCGGGCACGCGGATCGAGTTTCTGGAGAACGGTCTGGCCATCATTGTGCGCGAGGATCACAGTGCGCCGGTGGTGTCCGCCCAGGTCTGGTGCCGCGCGGGCAGCATTCATGAGGGCCAATGGCTCGGGGCCGGACTTTCGCACGTGCTCGAACACATGCTCTTCAAAGGCACCAGCACCCGCCCCGGCAGCCGGATCGACCAGGAGGTGCAGGACGCCGGCGGCTACATGAACGCCTACACGTCGTTCGATCGTACGGTCTATTACATCAACGTGCCGAGCACCGGCGCGAAGGTGGCCATCGACATCCTGGCGGACATCGCCCAGCACGCGACTCTGCCCGAGGACGAACTCGCGAAGGAACTCGACGTCATCCGCCGCGAGATGGACATGGGCGAGGACGATCCGGGCCGCAAGTCCGGCCGCCGCCTGTTCGAGACCGCTTACACGACCAGCCC
>CAYXDZ010000510.1:0-2818 GCA_964463815.1 uncultured Verrucomicrobiota bacterium
TTTAGCACGACTGAATGCAACGAGGATCCCAGCAATTTTCACAAGCAGGATGCAGACGAAGATTGCTCTCTTGCTCGATTTGGGGCTCATCGGGAAGAGGGCTTCAAGCGTCTTTCAGACTCTGCTGATCACGTCTGCGCCCTTACGGCTTCCGCACCGACGTCTTGTCCGCGAGCGGAAAGTCACGGGGGACGGCCTGCGTCACCTTGCCGGTGGCGGCCCATTCGGCGCCGCGCAGCAACGTGGCGATGAAGCCGACGCAGTTCACCGAGTCGGCAAGTTCCGTATCGCGTGGTCCGACGTGGCCGAGCGTGGTGTGGAAGATCCGGCCCTGGCCGAACTGGATGGCCATCAGCATCGGCTCGTGCTCGCCGGTGCCGCCCCGGTGCTTGGCGGGATCGGCCGAGGCGGTGGCGAGCACCTCGAGATTCTTCGCCGGGCCGCGGAGCTGGCTGTACAACTCGTCATTGGCGTGCAGCCATTCAGCGGGCAGACCCTGCATCACGGGATGACCGGGCGAACGCGTGACGACCAGGAAGTCGTGCTTGGCCGGATGGCCGGCCGTGCCGGCCGTGTCGTCGAGCACCAGTTTCCAATCGCGCCAGCGGACCTTGGGCCCGACCGCCGCGGTGCGACCGCCCCAGCCGCCGACACCGATCATTTCGTTGAACTCCGCCCATTTTGGAAATGCGTTGTCCGTCGCGTGGAAGGCGACCAGTCCGCCGCCGTTGCGGACAAAGGTGGCGAACGCCTCGCGCGTCGGCTCCGGCCAGTCGGCACCTTCGTAGTCCAGCACGACGACCTGGTACTTGCTGAAGTCCGGAATGAAGCCGGCCATGTCGGCACCCTTGGCGGGCGTCTGGACCGCATCGACCTTGAAGATGCCGGGCTCGTCGAGAATGCGTTTGAGCACCTTGCTGCTGACCTCCCAGTTGTGGTACTGGCTGCATTGACCAGTGAGCAGCATGACATTGATCGGTTCGGCGGCGGGAGACATAAGCGTGAAACCGGCGAGCCCGAACACGGCGGCGGCCCGGCCGAGGAAGGAAGGGATTGAGCGCATATGCGGATCGTTGGGTGAATGTGGCGGAACGCGGCGATTCAATACCGGTGGCTGATCAGACGCGAGCCGGTTTGCATTGGTTTCCCGTCAACTTTCGAGAACCCATGGCAGCGGAGGCGAGTCCGCTCCATCGCGAATCTCGAGCGGTCAGTGTCAACTCACTCTCCTTTTCGCAGGCGAAAAGCCCTGCCTGGTCCGGTTGGTGAATTGGTGGATTCAAACCTCGAGTCACGAATCGTGAAGGGGACCGTCTGCCAGGCTTCCGGCACCAAGGAGAGCTGGTTTGCCTCCAACTGGAAAGAGGGTTGATTGGTGGGCCACGAAAGAACCAGGTCGGTTCCGAAGCGGTGCTGTCGGAGGGTGGGTGGATCTGCCGACAGCCTGACGAAGAAAAGACTATTGTAGCCGGGAGGCCGGCCCTGGGCGGCAAGAGTAATCTCTTCCAGCAGGACTTCGTTCCCACTGAAGGAGCCGAATGCCGTGAGGGATCCGGTTGGATCAATTGCCAGGTCAACGAACCAATGTGGTCGTGGTCCTTCCACCAGCTTCAGCCAGACGAGGTTTCCTTGATCGTTGAGCTTCCATATCGCGGCGTAACCGTCATGGCTGCCGCAAATGTAAGCTTCGCCGTCGAAACCGGCCTGAACGGAATAAGCCGTGGCGGTGACATCCGAAGGTGTTGCAAACCGCCAAAGCAACTGGCCCGAGGCGTCATATTTGTTGAGCTGGACGTTTTGAAAGTTCAGCGTTGCGGCAGAAAAAACATCGCCGGTTTGGCTGACCGCCAGGCCGCTGCTGAAATCAGAGTCTCCTTGGTGGAACGACCGCGCCCAGATCGGTTTGCCGGCCGCGCCAAGTTTCGCGACGAACACATCGTAGCCTCCTCCATTTGTAAGGGTCACATTGCCTAATTGGAAGGTTTGGCCGATGTCTCCCCCAAAGTGCCCGGAAATGAATATGCTTCCATCCGATTGCACGACCAGACGATCAATAATTTGATCGTTTGAGGCAGGATAACTGCGTGCCCACAGGGGTTGACCTGTGCTGCTAAACTTGACGAGCATCAGGTCGTAACCATTTTCAGGGACCGCATTCGTCAGCGTGTTGGAACCAAATTGAAGCGAGTCGGAAGTGAACTGTCCTCCGGCGATCACATCGCGTTCCGGCGTCACCGAGGCGTCCATAAAATTGTCAAAATACCCGTTGCCGTCCGCGAACTCGAAACTGGTGATCGCTCCCTGGTCATCTGTGAAGGCATGGAAAGCGTTCTCGCCTCCCGCTGAAGTCTTTGTCCGCGTGATGGACCCCATTGTAACCGTGCCGGAAAGCGAACCAGAATACGCAAATCCACCGCCCGGCAACGGAATTGAAAACAGTTGAACCGAACCGCCCCCGATGGTCTGGAAACCTGAAATTGGAACTCCGTCCGGATCGACAACCAGGGCAAAGCCGTTCGAGGATTCATTGGTGAACGTGATCGAACCAACAGCCAGGTTGGTGTGAAGAAAACCACTGATCACCGCATTCCCGGTCGCATCAAGTCGCACCTTCCGCGGTTCGGCTGAACCAGTCCCAGTTCTGGCCCAATCAAACGTCGGCGGTGGATGTTGGGCACCGACCAGCAGTGCGCAGTGAAGTTGAAACGATAGAACTGCGAAGGTGAAATGTTTCCCCATTGCCAGGGCTCCCTTATTGGCGGTTCGTCACCCCCCGATGCAGCTCATGCTCCGTTCCGGTTGCTGGAAGTCTTCCTCA
>CAYXDZ010000511.1:0-2815 GCA_964463815.1 uncultured Verrucomicrobiota bacterium
CAGGCGGCCGCCGTTTACGCCGAGGCGAGCAAGCAACTCACGGAGTCGGTGCGGAGCGGCACGGACACCTTGCTTAAGAACATCAGCGCCGATCTCGAAGGGCGCGTGGCCAAGCTCGGCGAAGCCTTGAAATCAAACGAAACGCTGACCCAGCAGTTGAACGCCGCCGTCAAGGCGATGGTGGGCAATCAGGACGCCGAGGCGGTGGGTTCCTTGAACAAACTCAGTGCCGCCTCGTTGACGCCCGAGCAAACGACGCTCGCCAAGGACGTTTACAACGCCGCCGCCGCCTTTGTCACGCAACGCAACTTCGCCTCGCTTGAGGGCATGAACTCGGAGGTCGGCCAGTTGGTGAATGCCGTCTGGCAGGGGAATTACACCTCCGCGTTGACCCCGCTGCAAAAAATCTACTCGCAGGCCACCCTTACGCCACAGCAGAAGGAACTGCTCAGCGCGACTTTTGACCCCTATCTGCCCGCCGGTTGGAAAGATACCGCCGGCAAGCTTCAGCAGGGCTTGGATACCTTGAAGAAGTTTGGGCAGTGAGCGCCGTCGTAAAGGCCCACTCATTCAAACGCGTGGGGAGCGCTGATTTCCGCCCCGCAGTAAACACAGTGCCGGCGACGCAAGTTTGAAGCGTGGCCGCACGCCGGGCACTTGACCACGGAGCGGGTGATCCGTTCATCGGCCGAGCCATCGCGTAGATCGATCTCCGACATCTTCTCGCGAAGCACCGCCTCGGTGAGGCCCAGTTGTGGCTGCGCCAGTTCCCACATTGCCTGACAAGCCAGGCCCAGGCGGTCCAGCCGCGGGTTCAGGTCGCGCAACTCATCCGCCAGCCGTTTGGCTCTCGCGGCCGCGTTCTCCGCCTTGTCCGCCGCCGCGTGGAGGTTTCTCAACTGCTTCAACTCGTAGAATAGGATCATAAGGCTTGTCGTTTGGTCGAAAGTTTTGCCGCCCGCGGCCCGTGGCGTCAGTGAGATTCTGCGGCAGGTTTTGGAATTCGCCCGGCCGCCCCGTCCGCCGCTTCTTTCGGCTCGCCACCGATACCGGCTCGGGCATTCTACTGCCGTCCCATGAAGCGCTCCGTCATTTGCCGCTGGTTGATCGCCGGACTGAGTCTGGCCGCAAGCAGTTTGTCACTCGCCGCCGAGCGCGTGCCGTGGACCACTTCGCGCATCATCGGCTCGCCCGAACCGCCGTCGCCGTACGTGGTCGAACGGGTCTGGCATCAGAGTCGGATTCAAAACGCCACGGAACTCGATTTTCTCCCCGGCTCCAACTGGGCCCTCATCCTGGCGCAGAACGGCCGGCTTTACGGCGTTGACCGCGTGCGGGGTGGCGAGCCCCGGATGATCGCCGACCTGGCGGTTGCCGTTGGCCGCGAAGGCGAAGCCTACAGTCTGGAGTTTCATCCCGGCTTCGCGACCAACCACTTAGTTTATGCGGCGCTCTGGGCTTCGGGCGTCCGGCCGCAGGAGATGCGGATCGTGCGGTTCGAGCTGCAACCGGGCAACCTGCCCACCCTTGATCCCGCCACGGCGAAGACCATGGTGAGGTGGCCGTCGAGTGGTCACAACGGTTGCGACCTTCACTTCGGCCCCGACGGAATGCTCTACTTCTCGGCCGGTGATTCCGCGTCACCGGTGCCACCTGATCCGCACGAGACGGGTCAGCGGCTGGACGACTTCCTGTCGAGCATCCTGCGGATCGATGTCGATCGTCCGGATGGAGACAAGGCGTATTCGATTCCTACCGACAATCCGTTCATCAACACCCCCGGCGCGCGACCCGAGATCTGGGCCTACGGTTTCCGCAATCCCTGGAAAATGAGCTTCGATCCCCGCGACGGCGCATTGTGGGTGGGCGACGTGGGCTGGGAACTTTGGGAGATGATTTTTCGCATCGACCACGGCGGTTTCAACGGCGGCTGGAGCATCGTCGAAGGCCCGCACAGCGTGCATCCAGACTGGCCACGAGGCCCGACGCCGATTTCCCCACCGGTGATCAGCATGTCGCACATTGAAGCCACGAGCATCACCGGCGGGCTCGTCTATCGCGGCACCAAGCTGCCCGAGCTCCGCGACGCCTACATCTTCGGCGACTGGGGCATGAGCCGGCTCTGGGCGCTTTGGTGGCAGGCCGGCCGGATGGAGAAGGTTCAGGAACTTGCGGTTACGCCGCACCAGATCATCGGGTTCGCGGAGGATGGAGAGGGCGAGCTGTACTATCTCGATTACCGGGACGGCGGTGTTTACGAGCTGCGTCCCAATTCGCAACGCGACGACGGCGGTGCCTTTCCCCGCAAGCTGAGCGAGACCGGGTTGTTCACGTCGGTCAAGGACCACCAACTCGCGCCCGGCGTCGAGTCGTTCGACATCGCGGCACCGATGTGGAACGACCACGCGACGGCCGTGCGCGCGGCGGCGTTTCCCGGCACCAGCCGCGCGCGGTGGAAGGGCGATTACTTTGAAACGCCGACCAACGCCGTTTTGCTCCGCACCGTGTCGATGGAGATGACGGCCGGCGATCCGAAAACCACGCGTCGTCTGGAAACCCAGGTGCTCCATTACGACGGCCTCGCGCAACGCGCCTACACGTATCGTTGGAACGAGGCACAGACCGATGCCGAACTCGTGGACAAGGATGGCGCGGAGGAGTTGCTGAACATCGTTGACGCCAATGCGCCCGGCGGCCGGCGCGAACAGCGCTGGCGGTATCATTCGCGCGCCGAGTGCATCCGCTGCCACATGGTCCGTGTGGCGGAATGGCACGGCAACCTGAACGCCTTCGAGCCGCACCAGCTTGCCAGCGC
>CAYXDZ010000512.1:0-2812 GCA_964463815.1 uncultured Verrucomicrobiota bacterium
ATCGTCGGCTAGAACCCCGCCATGCAACCGCGCGCCGCGCTCGTCCAGCGCGACACCAAAGAAACCCGCATCCGGCTGAAGCTGGTCGTGGATGGCAAGGGCCGGTCCAAAATCCGGACCGGGGTGCCGTTTTTTGATCACATGCTCACGCTGTTTGCAAAACATGCATCGATGGACCTGAACCTCACCAGCAAGGGCGACCTGGAAGTCGATGCCCACCACACGGTCGAGGATTGCGGCATCGCGCTCGGGCAGGCCTTTCGCGAGGCGCTGGGCGACAAGCGCGGCCTCCGGCGCTACGGCACGGGGTTTGACCCGCGCAATCCCCTGACCGGCGAGGTATACGTGCCGATGGATGAATGTCTCGCCCGCTGTGTGATCGATTTCAGCGGCCGTTCCTATCTCGTGTGGCGCGGGCTGAGTGACAAGGCGTATGCGAGGCTCTCCAAAGGCGAGCGGGCGCAGGACATGTCGAGCGCGTTCCGGTTTGGGCTGGCCCGCGAATTTTTCCAGGGCTTCGCAAACGAGGCCCGCTGCAACCTGCACCTGGAACTGCTGTATGGTGACGAACCGCATCACATTGTGGAGGCGTTGTTCAATGCGTTCGCCCGCGCGGCGGATGCCGCCTGCCAGCGCTATCCGCGCATCGCCGGCGAGTTGCCCAGCACCAAGGGGCGGCTCTGAGAATCGCTGAATAACCTTTTCCAACACCCCGTCAGTCTCGATGGCGTCGCAACCGGACATCAGCACCCTCACCGACGAACAGTTGGTCAAGCGGTCGCAGCGTGGCAACACCCGCGCCTTCGAGGAACTGGTCGCCCGGCACCGGGACAAGATTTACGCCCGGGCGTTCAGCATGATGCGGAACGAGGACGACGCCTTTGATCTTTCACAGGAAGCCTGGATCAAGGGCTGGCAGCGGTTGAAACAGTTCCAGGGCGATTCAAGTTTCGCCACCTGGATGACGCGAATCGTGATCAACCTCTGCCTCGACTTGATGCGGAAGCAGAAACGGCAGCGCGCAGAGTCGATCGAGTTAATGAACGAAGAAACTGGCGGCGTCGAACGTCAGATGCCCGTCGTGACGACCAATCCGACCGAAGGGCTTGAACGCTCGGAGCTGCGGAAGCGGATCGACCAGGCGATGACGCAGTTGTCCGAGGCCCATCGCACGGTGCTGATTCTGCATGAGTTTGAAGAGCTGGAGTACAAGGCCATCGCGAAAGTGATGAAGTGCTCCCTCGGTACGGTGATGTCGCGATTATTCTATGCCCGGCGGCGGATGGCGGGGCTCATGGCGGCATGGAAGCGGGAACAGGAAGAAGAATGAACGAACAAGAACAATTGAAACTTCAGGCGTATCTGGATGGTGAACTCACCAGCCGGGAACGTGATGAAGTCGCGGGCTTGCTGGATGCACGCGCGGACGGACGCGAGCTGCTCGTCGAGTTGCAGCACACCCGCGCGGCCTTGCGCGGCGGCGAGGTCGAGCGACGGCTTGATTGCTCCCGTGAATTCTATTGGAACCGCATCGAGCGGGAAATTTCGGCCGCAGTCCAGGAACCCGCTACCCCGCCGGTTGTTGGCTGGCTCGGGTGGCTGCGCCGGCATGTCGCGCAGGCGGCTGGTGCGGGCGCGGCGCTCGCACTGCTCACGATCTCCTTGGTTGTCTTTTACCCCCAGCGTGTGACGGCCGAGTCCGAATGGGAAGTCCTCCACCCGCATACCGGGATGGTCAATCTGCGCGATTACCAGAGTGGCATCACCGTTGTGATGCTTTACGACCGCACCAAGCCGGACTTTACCTCCGGTCAGTAACCATCTAGCCTCCCACCTCATGACATCGGGAACCCGTTACCGCTTTGCCTTGCTCCTGTTGGGCGTGCTCCTCTCCGGCGTTGCCGCCACAGCCGAAGCCAGCACCAACGTGACCGTGCAGGCCCAACTCGTCTGGGGCACCAACCTGAAGGAGTCCTCCAGCAAGGATCACAAACCCATCGACGGCAAGACCGCCGAGGATTTACGGAAAGTCTTCAAGTGGCAGAATTATTTCGTAATCAAGACCGAGATCGTCGAGCTGATCCAGGGCAAGCAGCAGAAGCTCAAAATGAGCGACCAATGCGCTCTGGAGATCAAGTCCGTCGGCCACGACAAATTTGAAGTGCTCCTGCTGGGCATGGGTGAGCGCGTGGCGAAAGGAATTCAAAAAATGCCACCCGGCGAGAAGGTTTTTCTGATGGGCGTCAGCGAAAACGAAAGCAGTTGGCTGGTGATCTTGAAGCAGAAATCCAGCAAATAACGGTCAACCAATTGGCACTGCTGAGGCCGTCACCCGGGTGGCGGCCTTTTGCTTTGCACGAGCTACGGACATGAAATTTGCAGCAATCAAGACAGCATTAAGCCTGACCTTCCTGGCATTTTCCCTCGCCGGAGCCGCCGAACCTTGTCGGATCGAAGTCGTGGAAAAAGACAGTGGCTGGCCGGTGTCGCTCGTCGAGTTGCGCACCACGCACCACGCGCGATTCATCACGGACAACGCGGGCATCATCGCCTTTGATCTGCCGGAGTTGATGGGCCGCGAGACGTGGTTCGACGTGATCGGCAACGGTTACGAAGTACCGCCGGACGGTTTCGGCTACCGTGGTGTGCGGTTGACGCCCGAGCCAGGCGGGACGCTGCGCGTCGAAGTGGAGCGAAAGATCATCGCCAAACGCCTCGGCCGGCTGACCGGTGGCGGGCTGTTTGCCGAGAGCCAGCGGACCGGTCGGCATCTCGACGAACCCGAGTCAGGCATTCTCGGCTGCGACAGCGT
>CAYXDZ010000513.1:0-2780 GCA_964463815.1 uncultured Verrucomicrobiota bacterium
GAAAGGCGCACCGGTGCCTCACTCACCCCGCGCACGAAACGGATTTTCCGGCTCGGGCCCGGCAACGGGCTCGGCGGCTTGAAATGGATTGGCCGGCAGCACATCCGGTCGCAGCGGCAGGCTCCGGCAGGCCAGTCCCGCATAAAGCCAGCCCACGGGCACGTGCATCACCAACACGACCAGCACACTGAGCAGATCCAGCCAGCCCGCCGCGTGCAGAAAGACAGTCGCCGTCAACCAAAGCGCGCCGGGAATCAAGGCCGCCTGGGCAACGCGCGTCGCTCCGGTGAAGTCCAGATCACGATCGAGATAAAACGCCAGCAACCGGATGGCCCAGGCATATAGAATGGCCAGCAGCCACCAGGCGATTATGAGGTAGAGCACGTGTCCCAGGGCGATGGCGGTGAGCAGGAATGGCTGCCACGCGCGCCACCAGGCTCCGGTTTCGGTGCGTCCGACCGGCCGGTCCCCAACACTCTCGTAGCTGAACGCCGTGCAGCCCAACAACGAGCACACGAGCAAGCGGTCGATTTGCAGGATGAGCCGCACGTCGGAAACTTGGTCGCGCGGGCCGGCTTCCGTCCAGTTCAGGGCAATCGCGAGATAACGGTTGCTGGCGAGCGTGACGTCCGTGCTGGCGCCGCCTGGTTGCAGAATGCCCTGACGGAGTTGGCCGCCGTCCGCCAGTTGGTCGATCGCCGCGATGATCACCGGCTGCCAGCAGCGGTTCAGGAAAAACAGGACGCTGGTCACCGACAACGCGGCGGTGAGGCCGAGGGCGATCCAGAGCTGCCAGCGGGGAGCGGCCGCCGCCCGGGCCACCCCGCCTGGCGTGAAGGGATGCCAGATCGGAGTCGAGACTGGGCTGGGTGGCGTCATGGTCAAGGCACTGCGGAAGGAACGGTAGGTCAGCCCACCGCTATCCGGCAAGGTGCGAACGGCGGCTTGCGCGCCGGCCCGGTTGCGCGATGCTCGGGCGACAACGCATGTCCGGCAAACTCCAGCCATCCGGTCGCGGCGCGGGCTTCAACCCGGCCAACCGTTTCGAGTCGCTCACGCTCGAACCCGATCCGGAGTGGGATCCGTCGGAGAACCCGCCGGTGCGGACGCAATTTCTGCGTGATGTATCGCAGACGATTCTCTCCTACAACGACAGCCCGGACATTCCGTTTCGGGCGAGCCTGAACCCTTATCGTGGTTGCGAGCATGGTTGTGCCTACTGCTATGCGCGACCCACGCACGAATACCTGGGCTTCTCCGCCGGGCTGGATTTCGAGAGCCGGATCATGGTGAAGGAGAACGCGCCAGAGCTGCTTCGGGCGGAGCTGAGTTCCGCGAAATGGCAGCCGCAATGGATCGCCCTGAGCGGCGTGACCGACCCGTATCAGCCGGTCGAGAATAAGCTGCAAATCACCCGGCGCTGCCTCGAAGTGCTGGCCGAGTTTCGCAATCCGGTCGGTATCGTCACCAAGAACCGCCTCGTGACGCGTGATCTCGACGTGTTGAGCGAACTCGCCCGGCACCGCGCAGTTTGTGTTTACCTCTCGCTCACGACGCTGCGCCCGGAACTGCGGCGCAACCTGGAACCGCGCACCGCCTCGCCGACGGCCCGCCTGGAGGCGATCCAAACGTTGGCGGCGGCCGGCATTCCGGTGGGCGTGTTGACGGCACCGGTCATTCCCGGTTTGAACGATGAGGAGATCCCCGCATTGCTCAAGGCGGCGGCTCAGGCCGGGGCGCAGTTCGCCAGTTACATCATGCTGCGGCTGCCGCTGGCCGTCCGTCCGTTGTTCGAAGAATGGCTGGAACGTTGTGTGCCGGAGCGAAAAGAAAAGGTGACGAACCGCCTGCGCGCGATCCGGGGCGGCCGACTGAACAGCGCGGAATTTGGCGACCGGATGCGCGGGCAGGGATTGTTCGCCGAACAGATCCGGCAATTGTTTCTGGTTTCGGCGAAGAAGGCGGGCTTGAACCAGCGCGGTCCCGAGTTGTCCACGGCGGCTTTCCGCCGGCCGGGCGGTCGGCAACTGGAGTTGTTGCCCGATTGAGGCAGGACATTTTCACATCTTCGACGGAGCCCTGATTTGCACGGGTGTGATTAAATCCGGGTGAGGGCGGATGAGCTTTTTTCGGAATAAAATCTACAAATTTAGCCGCTTCCCCAATAACGTCCGAATGAAGCAACCCATCGGCAGCCCGAAACTCACCGCGCAGGAAAGGCAACTCACCGATCGACTCCGGCAACATCCGGAGCTCTTGGCGCGGGTGCGGAGCATCCCTGATCTGGCACACGCCGCCGAAGATCCCCTCAAGTCGGCCGATGCAGTGGAGGCGTTGTTGATCCAGGAGTTGCGTCAGTTGGGTCATGCGACCATGACTCAGTGGACGACGCAGGCCGAAGTGCGTGTGAGCGCCGAACTCAAGACTCAGGATGCCAGCCTGCGCAGTCATAAGAAAGGCGCTGACGTGGTGGTGTGTGTTTGGAGCGGTGGCCGTGGTCGATCGGGTTTGGCGTAGCCAGAGCCAGAGCCATGTCCGTCCCTTGCCCGGCCGCCTGGGGTGCGGTCACAGGGGCGGTCGCCGCGATTGGAGCGAGTGCTGACGGACTTAGGTTGTGAACACTCCCTTGCTGCGCGGGCGGGCGGCAGTGTTCTGGAGCACCAGGGCTTCCAGACGGGTGTCAGCGCGGTGCGGGACACCACCTTGGCCCGCGCGCAGATAGCAAGGGCCCGGTTTGCGGAGCACTACGCACAGTTGTTCCGAGGGGTGCCCGCAGTCAG
>CAYXDZ010000514.1:0-2777 GCA_964463815.1 uncultured Verrucomicrobiota bacterium
CGTGGCGTCCGGCGCGACTCGCGAGGGATTGCTGATGGGCATCTTCGACACCGCTCAGCGCCGGGAGGCATTGATAGAAGGCGAAACACCAGCCGAAGGGGATCGCCAGGATGAACGCGACCGGCAGGATGACAAACCCCGTCGCGTGCCAGAACAACTGGCCGGCTTCGGCCGAAAGGCGTTCGCGAAGTGAACTGCGGCGTGGTTCAACGCCCGAGACCTGCGCCCACAAACGGCGGGCGAAGGCCCCCTGGCAGAGCTTTAACCAAACGAACAACAAGGTGAGCAGCGCGGCGAGCGGTTCCAGGCGTTCGCGGGCGAACGCGCTGCGGCTCATGTCCGACCAGAAAAATAGAAACGCGAGGACGAAGGGCAGGGCACCGAGATAATAAACCGCCAACGTGCCCGCCGGCGCGGTGCGCAGCAGATGCACCGCATCCTCGATCAAGTCGAGGGCGGGCCGGCCCGATCGGCGTGGTTTGCGGCTCATGGCGAATCCCACCAGTTCTCCTGCCACACGGTTCCTTCGTGGAAATGTGACGGTGCTTTCAGCAGCGTCTGGCCGATGAGAATAAATCCCAGCCAGACGATCAAGAAGCCGATCACGCCCTGGGTCAGCGCGGTGGCCAGCCGCCAGTCGCGTTTGGGCGCGGCGGCCGGTGGCGTGGCGGCGGCCAGGCATTGGGCGCACATCAACCGGTCATCGTGCTCGGTGACGCACTCGCGGCAGTAGAAGCGCCGGCAACCCGGACAGCGCGCGACCGCCTCGCGCTGGGCGTGATTGAAACAACGGGCCTGATGCAGGGCGCTCATGGCGTGGTCGCCGCATCGGGCGGCAGGCTTTCCAGCGTCGGCGCTGGTGCGACAGTGGTGCGGCCTTGAGCGCGATGGACCTCCGGCAGCAATGCGTCGAGCAGCCGGCCGGCCTGCTTCCAACGATTGAGATGGGGCAGATCGCGGTTTTGCACGGCGGTCACCAGCCGGCAACCGCAGGTGGGGCCGGCGATCAGATGGAAAGTCAGGAAGGCGGACCAGATGCCGAGGTTGATGCCGCCGAGCCAGAGGCCAATCGTGTCGCCCACCGTGAGGGGCAGGATGCCGAGCACGACCAGCATCCCGAGGAGGATGACCATGACCCAGATCCAGGTGCTGGTCCGGCGGATGAGCACAGCTTGAATGTCTCGAAAGTAAATCCGGCGATAGCGTTCGCTGTAGCCGTCTTGCGTGACAATCAACAAGTGATCCGGCCCCAGCCAGTAAGTCGCCGAGCCGCCGAGGCCACGGGCCTTGAGTTTAACGCGGCGAAAATTTGGATCGCGGGAAAGCATGGCGCGCGGTGGTTCAGGTGGCAACCCAGACGCTGATCCAGAAGGCGCAACCGCCGAGGAATTCCAGCGTGGCGACCGCCAGGGCGACGTTCAGGCGCAGGCGGCTGCGATGGACCAGGCTCGGTGGAGCCTTGCGTTTCACCAGGCCGAGGATGATCGCCGCCAGCGGCAGCAATGGTGAGAGGAACCAGAACAGCAGGCTGAGCACGACCAGCGACCACACCACGTTGTCGTAGCGGGTGCGGGCGCGTTCGAACTCGGGGATGCTGCCCTTGCGCGCGCCGGCCTCGAAGCATTGCGTGCAGAAATAGCCGTTCGGCACTTCAACGTCGCAGAGTTGGCAGAGGAACTTGCCGCAGGCATCGCAGGTGGTCACCGCGCGCTTCTGCTCATGATGGAAGCAGGTGGCCTCGCCGGATTCGAGGGCGGTGGTGCCGGGCTTCGTCTCCGGCGCGGGGCGGAACAACGCGGGGAAGGTCGCGAAGCGCAAACGGGTGCCGCAGGAATCGCAACGCTCGACGGTGGGCGCGCGGTCGAGTCCGTCCGGCAGCGGCAGTCGGCAGCCCGGGCATTCAAGAACCGCGTCCGCCATGAGCTTATGCGTTGTCCGCCGCGAGGTCGCCGAAGACTCGTTGGTAATGCCACGAGAGCGCGCCTGCAGCCACGGGGCCGCCGATCAAGATACCCACGCCGCAGGCGAGCACGGACACCAGCATCAGGAGCCAGCAGACGAAGGACAGCAGGAGCGTCATCCAGAAGTGCTTGTGCACCATTTTCCGTGACAGGTTCATGGCCGCCCAGAAGCCCAGCCGTTTGTCCGCCACGAGCGGCAACGCAAACAACCAGGCGATGCTCAGGTAGATCATGGCCAGAAAGGCCGGAATGCCGGTGACAATGATGGCGATGATGGCCCCCATGCTGATGTCCGGCGGCGTGCCCGATTGCGCAGCCGCCTGGAAAGGCACGAACAGGAAAATCCCCGCGATGATCGCAACCGGAATCATGCAGGCGCCCGTCAACAGCGACGACACGACGTAGGTGGCGAACAGACTCGAGAAGCGCGGGCCAAAACCGCTGAAGGCATCGCCGAAACGCGGTTCCTCGCCGCGGATGTTGTTGATGTAAAGCAGCCACAGGCCGCCCATGATCGGACCGGTCAGCACCCAGGGCAGCACCAGGCTCACAAACGGGATGACGTTGCAGGCAATGAGGATCAGATAGGCCACCAGCGTGGCCCCGATGAGCACCCCGGCGTTGCGCTTGAAGGCTTCCCAGCCCTGGGAGATCGATTCGCCCACATCCACGTCGTAATCCCGCGCCAGCAGTTCCGCCTCGGTGAGGGAGCCGGCCGCGCCGCCGCCGCTCACGCCCTCGCGCATGCGTTGGACATAGACCGGCTTGCAGGTGGCGCAGACGAAAGCGTCGCCAAACTTCACCACTTCCTCCGGC
>CAYXDZ010000515.1:0-2765 GCA_964463815.1 uncultured Verrucomicrobiota bacterium
CCGCCGAAGTGATGGGCACCGGCACCCTCGATGCCCGCGTGAAAGCCACCTTGAGCCCTAAAATCCAGGGGCGGCTCGCGCAGGTACTTGTGGATCAGAACGACACGGTGCGGGCCGGCCAGTTGCTGGCTCAACTCGACGACGGCGAATTGCGGCAGCAAGCCGAAGTATCCCGCGCCGCGCTGGAAGCCGCCCGGGCCAGCGTGGAGCGCGTACGGGCGGATCTGGCGCGGGCGGAAGCGGTGCAACGGCTGAGCCTGCTCGACCACCAGCGCATCGCTGATCTGCTCGCCACCCGCGTGACCTCCCAGGCGGAATTCGACAAGTCATGGGAAGGTTTGCGGGTCGCCGAGGCAGAATTCAAGCGCGCCCACCTGGCCATCGCGGAGGCCGAACTCCAGGTAATTACGGCCGAACAAACGCTCCTCTATCAGCAGGAGCGACTGGCCGACACGCAACTGTTCAGTCCGCTGGATGGTCTCGTCATTCACCGCGAACGCGATCCGGGTGACGTGGTGGTGCCCGGCAGCCTCATTCTCAAGCTCGTTGCCACGAACGAGCTTTGGATTTCCGCCTGGGTGGACGAATCCTCCATGACCAGCCTCACACCCGGACAATCCGCGCGCGTCGTGTTTCGCTCCCAACCGACCAGCACCTGCCTGGGTGAAGTTGCCCGCTTGAGCCGCCAGACCGACCCGGAAACGCGCGAGTTTCTCGTGGACGTGGCGGTGCATGAGCTGCCAACCAACTGGGCGATCGGGCAGCGCGCCGAAGTCTTCATCGCCACCGGCCAAAGGGAAGCGGCCCTTGCGGTGCCTGCCCGGGCGGTCAGTTGGCGCGACCGCCAGCCCGGCGTCTTCGTGGAAACCGCCGGCAAGGCCCGCTGGCGGGCGGTGACCCCGGGCATCAGCGCGATTGAAAGCGTGGAAATCATCGACGGACTTCGGGCGGGTGAAGTGGTGGTCACACCACCCCCGGGCGCCCGCCCCCTGACGGATGGGAGCAGGATCAGGCGGCCATGAACCTCGCGAGCCATGACATTCGCCACAACTTTGGGCGCTTCGCGCTCACGGCGATGGGCATCGGCTTGCTGCTCATGATTGTGCTGGGCATGAGCGGCATCTATCGCGGAATGATCGATGACGCACTCGTGGTGGTCAACGGAGCCGGCGCGGACTTGTGGGTGGTGCAGCGGGGAACGCGCGGACCCTTTGCCGAGGTTTCCCGCGTTCCCGCCAACCTGGAGCATCGTCTCCTGGCCGTGCCCGGAGTCGCGAGCGCCCGCAGTTTCCTCTCGCACAACATTCAGCGCGAACACCACGGCAAACCACTGCGCCTCTCGGTCCAGGGCCTGGCCTGGCCCGAGGACAACGGTCAGTGGCTGCCGCTTATCGCGGGCCGTGCCCTTACGCAGGGACACTACCAAATGATTGCCGACCAGTCGCTCGGTCTGGCACTCGGCGAGCAGCTCGCCTTGGGGAAGGACCGCTACGAAGTGGTCGGCCTGACCAAAGGCATGGTGTCCTCGGGCGGTGACGGACTTGCCTTCTTCAGCGTGCGGGATGCCCAGGCCGTGCAGTTCGACCTGCCGGGTGAAGCCGTCCGGCTGGAGCGGGCGAGCCGACGCGGCCGCGCGGAACAACTGGACCTGGGCCGGACCACTCCGCTGCTGCTGGATCGGGCCGTCGGCCCGGCCGCCAACATCCCCGCACTGGGTCCGCCTATGGTCAGCGCCATCCTCGTGCGGGTCTCCGCGGGCACTGACCCTGCCGCAGTGGCGTTGACGCTGGCGAGCTGGCCGGACGTGTCCGTCCACACCGCCGACGGCCAGCGCGAGCTGCTCATCCGGGGCATGATCGACAAGGCCCGGCGGCAAATCGGCCTGTTCCGCGTGCTGCTGGTCATCATCTCCACGATCATCATGGCGTTGATCATCTATACGCTCACGCTCGACAAGATTCATGACATCGCCCTGCTCAAGCTGATGGGGGCCCGCAACGGAATGATTGTCGGGCTGATCCTGCAGCAGGCGCTGATGCTGGGCGCCATCGGTTATGTCATCGCCTATTTTCTGGGTGATTGGATTTTCCCCTTGTTCCCCCGCCGCGTGCTGATTGCGCCGGCAGACTTGCTGGCCCTGGCCGCGGTGGTTCTGGGCATCTCCGTGCTGGCCAGCCTGCTCGGCATCTGGAAAGCCATGCGGGTGGAGCCCAACCAGGTCTTGTCGTGATGAACCCGACCCCGGACAACTCAACCGCCATCGAGGTCTTCGGCCTGACGAAAATCTATGGCCGCGGCAACACCGAGGTGGTGGCCATGAAGGACGTGAGTCTGCGGGTGGCGAAAGGCGAAGTCATCGCCCTGCTCGGGCCGAGTGGCGCGGGGAAATCCACACTGCTGGCGGCCATTGGCCTCATCAATCCGCCCACGTCGGGCCGCATCGTCATCGGTGATGTGCCAGTAATGGATGGTCCGCAACCACTGGTCAATCTGCGGGCCTTCCGCCGCCAGCACCTGGGCTTCGTGTTTCAAAAGGCGAACCTCATCCCCTTTCTCAACGCCGTCCAAAACGTGCAGATCGCACTCGAAATCAACGACACGCCCCCCCGGCAGGCGCGGCGGCGTGCGCTGGAGTTGCTCGACTATCTTGGCGTGGCCGACCGCGCAACCAACCTGCCCGCCGCGCTTTCCGGCGGACAACAACAGCGCGTGGCCGTCGCCCGCGCCCTCGCCAACCAGCCCGGCATCATCCTCGCCGATGAGCC
>CAYXDZ010000516.1:0-2763 GCA_964463815.1 uncultured Verrucomicrobiota bacterium
TTGCGCCAGATGGCGGCGGCGCGGGCGATGACCTTCACGTCGGTGGTGAAGGACTCGATCACCACGTCGCCCTTGTATTTGACGTCCTTGAGCGCCTTCACGATCGGCACCCAGTCGATGTGATCGTTGCCCGGCGTGCCGCGGTCGCTGCCGCAGGCGTGGAAGTGGCCGAGGAGTTTGCCCGCCTTTTTTATTGCGGCGGCCTGGTTCTTCTCCTCGATGTTCATGTGGAACGTGTCGAGGTGCAGTTTCACGGCCGGCGAATTCACGGCCTTGATCAGCTTGAGTCCCTGGTCGCAGGTGTTGAGGAAGTCCGTCTCGAAGCGGTTCAAGGGCTCGACGCAAATCTGCACGCCCTGCTTCTCCGCGTATTTGGCCAGCGTCTTGAGGTTCTTCACCACCAGGTTGAAGTGCTTCTTTTTGGTGGCGTCATCATGCGCGCCAATCAGGCCGACGACCGAATACACCGGGCCGATCACGCTCGGGCAGCCCATGGCGGCCGCCTGGTCGATGATCGCCTTGACGTAGGTGATGCCCGTCTTTTGATCGGCGGCGCTGCCGCGCAGGTCGCGACCCGGTCCCATGCAGGCGCACACGGAGCCGATTTTCAAACCGTGCTTGTCCGCCGCCGCCTTCACTTTGGCCGGATCGATGTGCGCGGGATCTTCGATCGGGATTTCAATGGTCTCGAAGCCCCACTTCTTGAACATGGGGAAAAGCTTCACGCTGGCGGTGGTGAACGGGGAGGTGAACAGGAAAGTGTTGATGCCGATTCTCATAATGGTTGCGCGCTGACGCTAGGCAAAGCGCGCCGCAGGGTCAAAGGAGAAAACCGGCGGCACCGAGCCGCCTTTCCAGTTGTCACTTGCGCGGTTCCCCGCCAACCTCCGGGCGCACGCTTGCTATGAGTGAAATCCTCGTCATTGGTCACCGCAATCCCGACACCGACGCCATCTGTTCGGCCGTGGGGTATGCCGAATTCAAGCGCCGCACCGGCACCCGCGAGGCCGTGGCCGCGCGCTGCGGGGAAACCAACGACCGCATTGATTTTGTGCTGCGCACCTTTGGCGTGCCCGCCCCCAAGTTCGTTTCCGACGTTGCGCCGCGCGTGCGTGATGTCATGGCGGCGCATCCCATTTCCGTCGCGCCGGACACCTCGGCCGGGGAGGCGCTCGCCATTCTTGAGGATCGCGGCAAACGCGTCCTGCCCGTGCTCGCCGCCGACGGCACCTGCATGGGCCTGGTGTCGGTGTTGAAGATGTCGCGCTTTTTTTATCCGGCTCCGGACCGTTTGTTTGACTCGCGCCGCGTGGTGGCGACGTTGAACAGCCTCGTGCGCACGCTCGGCGGAGAGCTGGTCCACGGCATTGATCCGGATCGCGAGGAAGATCTGGTCATGATGATCAGCGCGATGAGTCTGGGCTCCTTCGTCCAGCGGTTGCCGATTTACCAACCGGAGAAGCTGCTGGTCATCGTGGGCGACCGCGAGGATGTCCAGCAGGTGGCCATCGATGAAAAAATTCGCGTGCTCATCGTAACCGGCGGCCTGCCCGTGGAAAAAACCGTGCTGAGCGACGCGATTCTCAACGGGGTGAGCATCATCAAGTCACCGCATGACACGGCCACGACGGCCATCCTGTGCCGGGCGGCGATCTCCGTACGCCACCTGTTGACGGAGCATGTGCTGACGTTTGACGAGGGCGAATCGCTCAGCGGGATCAAGAACCTCGCGGCCGAGTCCCAGTTCCAGGCATTTCCCGTGGTCAACGAAGACCGCCAGGTGATCGGCATGCTCTCCAAGTCCGACTTCCTCAAAAAGATCGCCCGCAAGTTGATCCTGGTGGATCACAACGAACTCTCGCAGGCGGTGCATGGTGCCGACCAGGTGGAGATTCTGGAGATCATCGACCACCACCGCATCGGCGCGCTCACGACCGCCCAGCCGATTCTCTTCCGTAATGAACCCGTCGGCTCGACCTCGACGATCGTGGCGGACTGTTTTCAACGCAGCGGCGTGGAACTGCCGCAACACATCGCGGGTTTGCTGCTGGCCGGGCTGGTGTCCGACACGCTGAACCTGACCTCACCGACGACCACCCCGCGCGACGCGGAAATTCTAAGCTGGCTGGAAAAGATCACGCGGGTAAACGCCGCGCGCTTCACGGAAAAGCTGTTTGAATCCGGCTCGGTCCTGATCTCACGCACGCCGGAGCAGGCCATCACGACCGATTGCAAGGAATACGTGGAAGACGACCGGCGGTTCAGTGTCGCGCAGATTGAGGAGATTGGCTTCGACCAGTTTTACAAGCGCAAGACCGAGGTGCTCACGGCGCTCACCGAGTTTCAGCGGAACAAGGAGTATTTCTTTGCCGCCCTGCTTGTGACGGATGTGGTCCGCCAGAGCAGCCTGCTGGCGGTCAGCGGGGACGAGGGTTTTCTCAAGCAGATTGACTACACCGAAGTCGAGCCGGGCATCTACGAACTGCCCGGCGTGGTATCGCGCAAGAAGCAGTTGCTGCCGTTTCTCACGCACTGCCTGCGACGCGCTGGTTGAGCGGCGGTCACTGCACCGGTGTGAAGTAGGTGTTGCTACCGGGCCGCGGCAGGGTGCGCCAGCTTTGCAGGAGGCCGTCGCGAAAGATCAGTTCCGCCGAGATGTATTCGCGCACGCTGAAGTCCCGGTCCAGCCGCCGCGTGAGATGGGAGCCATTGGGGCCCGGCACCTCGACGTAACGCCAGCCGACAAACTCATCGGTCGTGGTG
>CAYXDZ010000517.1:0-2762 GCA_964463815.1 uncultured Verrucomicrobiota bacterium
TAACGCAGGATTTCCCCGGGGGTGGCGATTTCAATGACGTGATCGGTTCCGGCGCGCTCCCACTTCACGATCCGGCCCACGCCATCGATGTGGCCGGTGACGAAGTGCCCGCCGAAGCGGCCGTTCGCGGCGAGGCTGCGTTCGAGATTGACCAGCGAGCCGACCCTGGCCGCCGACAGGTTGGTGCGTTCCCACGTCTCGCGCAACAGATCGAAGTGCAGCCGCGCGCGGCCGGCCTTCCGCTCACGCCGGACCACGGTGAGACAGCAGCCGTTCACGGCGATGCTGTCACCATCCGCGACGCCGCGGGCGCAGACTTTCGCGGCCACGACCAGGCGGATGCCGGTCTTGGTCTGGCGGATGGCGGTGACTTCGCCCGTTTCTTCCACGATGCCCGTGAACATGGACCGATCCTAGGCGGCGGGACACCGGCGAAGCAATCCCCTGAATTTGGCCGGGACTTTATTCTTGCCGGGATTGCGGCGGTGGCCATTGTTGATGACCACCGTGAAACGACCAATTCCCATGGGTCCGCACTCCGCCCCGGCGCGCTTGAGGCACGACCGATTGCCTGGCTTCGCGCTGGTCGTGGTCCTGGCCGTGGCCACGAGTGCCTCGGAGACACCTCCTTCGCCCGCCCACCTGCCTCCGCCGGTGAAGACCGCCATTGAGCAGTATTGCCTGGATTGCCACGATGCCGAAGTCACGAAGGGCGGGCTCGACCTGGAGCGCTTGCTTCACAACGACGTCACCCGGTACGCCGAGGAATGGGAACAGGTCATCCGTAAACTGCGCGCCCGGCAGATGCCGCCCAGCGGCAAGGACCGCCCGGCGGAGGCGGTTTATGAGGAAATGGTTTCCAGTCTGTCGTCCCCGCTCGACCAGGCGGCGGCACGGCAGCCCAATCCCGGGCGCACGGAAACCTTCCGGCGTTTGAATCGCACCGAATACCAAAATGCCATCCGCGATCTGCTGGCGTTGGAGATCGATGGCGCGGCATTGCTGCCGAAGGACGAATCCAGTCACGGCTTCGACAACGTGACGGTCGGAGACCTTTCGCCGACGCTGCTTAATCGCTATATCGCCGCCGCCGAAAAGATCAGCGCGCTGGCGGTGGGTGCGCCCCGCGGCAAACCGGGCGGCGACACGTTCCGGTTGCCGCCGGATCGCACCCAGGAAGAGCACATCGAAGGGCTGCCACCCGGCACGCGGGGCGGCACCTTGCTGGACTACACCTTCCCGCGCGACGGCGAGTATGAGATTCAGGTCCGGCTGACGCGCGACCGCAACGAGGAGGTGGAAGGCTTGCGCGAGCCGCACGAGTTGGAAGTGTTGCTGGATCGCGAGTTGGTTAAGAACTTCACCGTCGTGCCGCCGAAGGATCGAAACTTTGAAAAGGTTGACGCCCATCTGAAAGTACGGGTGCGGGTGGGGGCGGGTCCGCGCCAGGTCGGCGTGACTTTCCTGAAAAATCCCTCCGCGCTCCTGGAGACGCGTCGCCAGCCCTATCTCGCGCGTTACAACATGCACCGGCATCCGCGCCTGGCCCCCGCGATCTACCAGATCTCGATCACCGGGCCATACGACTCGACCGCGCCCGGAGATTCGCCCAGCCGCCGTCGGGTTTTCGTGAGTTACCCCGCGACCGCCGCCGAGGAAGACCCCTGCGCCGAACGCATTCTGTCCATGCTCATGCGGCGGGCTTATCGGCGGCCGGTGACGGACGCCGACCTGCGGAAGCCACTGGAGTTTTATCGTGAGACCAAGGCGGAAGCCGGCTTCGAGGCGGGCATCGAAGCGGCCTTGAGCGCGGTCCTCGTCAGTCCGGAATTTCTCTTCCGCATCGAACGGGAGCCCGTCGGCGTCGCCCCGGACACCGCGTATCGCATCAGTGATCTGGCGCTGGCCACGCGGCTCTCGTTCTTTCTCTGGAGCAGCCTTCCGGACGACGAACTCCTTGCGCTCGCTGAGCGGGGCCAGCTTCAGGAGCCGAAGATATTGGAGAAACAAGTGCGGCGGATGCTTGCCGATTCGCGGGCGCAAAACGTCGTGCGCAACTTCGCCGAGCAATGGCTCCACCTGCGCAATCTCGAATCGACCACGCCCGACCTGCGGCTCTTCCCCGAGTTCGACGACAATCTGCGCCAGGCGTTTCGCCGCGAGACCGAGCTGCATTTCGAGACCGTGCTCCGCGAAGATCGCAGCGTGCTCGACCTGCTCAAGGCGGAATACACGTTCCTCAACGAGCGACTCGCGAAGCATTACGGCATTCCGCACGTGTACGGCAGCCACTTCCGGCAGGTTCCGCTGGAGCCGGGCAGCGGGCGGGGCGGCCTGCTCCGGCAGGGCAGCATTCTCACTGTCACTTCCTACGCCACGCGGACGTCGCCGGTCATTCGTGGCAAGTGGGTGCTGGAAAACATCCTTGGGACGCCGCCCGCACCGCCGCCCGCGGATGTGCCGGCGCTGCAGGACAACACCGTGGCCGCGAATCTTTCCGTGCGCGAGCGACTGGCCGAGCACCGGGCCAATCCCGCCTGTGCGAGTTGCCATGATGTCATGGACCCGGTGGGCTTTGCGCTGGAGAATTACGACGCGGTGGGCCGCTGGCGGACACTCGAAGAAGGGCTGCCGGTGGACGCGACCGGCGGACTCCCCGACGGCAGTGAGTTCGTCGGCGTGGACCCGTTGGAGGATGGTTTGCTCCAACGCCCCGAGTTGTTCGTCGGTACGCTCGCGGAGAAACTGCTCACCTTTGCGCT
>CAYXDZ010000518.1:0-2762 GCA_964463815.1 uncultured Verrucomicrobiota bacterium
TCCTTTTCGTAACCGTGATCGTTGAGCACGGCGAGTTCCTCGCCCGCGTAGATCAACGGGATGCCGCCGATGGTGAAGATGACGCCGTGCAGAAGGAGGATGCGGCGGATGGCCAGCTCGACGGCGGCGGGGTTGTTCTCCTGCAGCGCCCTTTCCAATCCGGCCAGTGAAGCCCCGGTGCCGGAGATGCGCGCGTCACCGGTCTTGAGATTCTCCTGAAAGGGCAGGCCGGAGGCAAAACTCGCCGGGTGACGTCCGGTATAGAATTCGATAAGGAACCGGCGGTGGGCGGCGGGATCGAGCTGCAACTCGCGCGCGTCATCGTCGGAGAACGTCCAGCCGATGTCGTCATGGCAGCGGACGTAGTTCACCCACGCGCAGCCGGCCGGGATGGGAAAACGTTTTTGCAGGCAGTGCCGGAGGAATTTCGCGTCGCGCGTGGCGAGGCTGTTCCAGAGGAGCGCCATGAGCAGCGGGTTGTAGGACAACTGGCATTCGTCCGGGCTGATGTACTTCGCGACCTCGTCGGGATGCACGATGGCCTCGGACTTGAAGACCATCGCCGGCGCGACGATGGCCACGACGGCGTTGAAAGCCTGGATGAGTTGATGCGCTTCGGGGAGGTTTTCGCAACTCGTCCCGAGCTTCTTCCACAGGAACGCCACCGCATCAAGGCGGAGGATTTCCACCCCCTGGTTGGCGAGGAACAACAGCTCCTCGGCCATGCGGTTGAAGACGGCGGGGTTCTCGTAGTTCAAGTCCCACTGGTAATTTTTGAAGGTCGTCCACACCCATTTCTTGATGCGGCTCCGATAGGTGAAACAGCCAGGATGCTCGTCGGGAAACACCGACTTCACGGTCTGCTCGAACTGGTCGGGCACCGTGCGGTCATCGAACATCCGGTAATACTCCTGGCACTCGCGCTGGCCCGCGAGGGCGCACTTCGCCCACTCGTGCTCGTCGGAAGTGTGGTTGAACACGAAGTCGAGGCACAGGCTGATGCCGTGCTGGCGGAGGTCGGCGGCCAGTTCGGCCAGTTGCTCCATCGTGCCGATTTTTCCATCCACTTCACGGTAGCTGCTGATGGCGTAGCCGCCGTCGTTGTCTCCGGCGGGGGATTTGAAAAGCGGCATCAAGTGCAGGTAGGTGACACCGAGTTCCTGGAGATACGGAATGCGCGAGCGCAACGCCACCAGATCGCCCGCGAACAGATCGACGTAGAGGATGTACCCGATCATCCGGTGCGACTGAAACCAGTGCGGATCGTTTTCGCGGATGGCGTCGAGGGACTTCAACTCATCCGCGCGCCCGATCCACAGGCGGGTCGCGCTCGTGAGCAGATCCTCGAGGTGATAAAAGAAATCGTAGTGTCCGCCGTACAAGCCGTGCAACAACCGGAACAATCTTGGGAAATGCCGCTCCAGCCGCGCCGAGTAGGCCAGCCAGTCGGCGTCCGCGACATCGGAAAAACGCGCCCGCAGCCGGGGCATCAGGCGCGAAAACGAGGACGCGCTCTGCCGGTTGAACCAGACGGTGTCGTGACTCGGGGACATGCGTTTCTAAAGAGAAGATTCCAGAAATTGATGATGGCGCAACCCTTCCATGATGCCGGCCGCCGCCGGCAAACCGGCAAAGAACACGCGCCGCCGGCCGCGCAACGTTTCCAGTTCGGGCGAGTGATTGGCCACGACGATGCCGCGCGTCTGCCCGTTGAACATGTCGAGGTCGTTACCGGCATCACCGCAGACAATCGTTTGCTGGATCGGGATGGACCACTTGTTTGCGACGTACCGAATCGCCCGGCCCTTCGACGCGCGGCGCGGCAGGATGTCCACGTAGGTCTGCTGCGTGATAATGACGTTCACCTGGCCGGCATTGCGGCCCAGAACGCCGCGAATCACCTCGGCGGTGACGTGCGGATCGTGCAGGTAATACGAAATCTTGAAGTCGTTCTGGTTGGCCGGTTCCTGCAATTCGAGGGCGGACATCGTGGCCAGCCGCTCGCGGATCAACTCCGGGTTCCACTGATAACTGATGTGGCCGAGCCAGCCCTTGTCGATGCCGGACTTGGTGGCCACGCCGTAACAAATGCAGGTGCCCACGCCGGAAATCACCACGTCCGGCGGCGGCAGTTCGTGTTCCTTGATCACTTCCTGAATGAGTTCGAGCGAGCGACCGCTGGCGAGGCCATAGACGAAACGGTTGCCGCGATCGTGCAGCAGCTTGATCAGATCAGCGAGGCCGGGGTTGCCGGCCTTGGGGTCGATCATCGTGTCGTCGATGTCGGAGATGAGCATGCGCTCCGCCTGCTTGAGGCGCTCGGCGAGTTTCGGGTTGGGGGCGACGTCCTTGCGGGTGGCGCGGCCCGCGTCGGCGCGGTATTCGGCAATGAGTTTCAAATAGACCTCCACGTGATGATCCCAACTGTAGTGCTCGCGCACCCGGCGGATGCCGGTGTGCGACATGCGCTGCCAGCGTTCGGGATCGGTGAGAATGGTTTTCAAAGCTTTCTGGATCTCGGCCGTGTCGGTCGGGGGAACCAGCAGGCCGCTTTCGCAGACGGGAATGATCTCGGACGGCCCGCCGTCCTGCGTGGCCACGACGGGCAGACCGCAGGCGGTGGCTTCGAGAATGGTCAGGCCGAAGGGCTCGTTCAACGCGATGTTCACAAACGCGCCGTTCTTCGTCGCGCACAGGCGGTAAATCTCCGGCACCTCCCACTCGACGTCGTGCCGCTTGGGAATCGCGAGCCGGCCGTAGAG
>CAYXDZ010000519.1:0-2755 GCA_964463815.1 uncultured Verrucomicrobiota bacterium
CGTTGCTGGAATGGTGTCGCACCCGCGGGCTCAAAGTCGCGCTCATCGTGATGCTGAGCGCACTCACCCTGCAGCTCACGTGGCAGTCGGCCCGCGCGAACTACACGCTCGAGCCCGATCCGGATGAGCGCAATTCGTGGCGCGCGAATTTCGTCTTCAACGCCGATCCGCGCAATCCCTACGTCTATGCGCAGACTTCGCCCAACCTGCTCGAACTCATGCGCCGCGTGGACGGCATCGCGCGGGTGACCCCGACCGGTTACGAAACGGTGGTAAAGGTGATGGCACCCGGCGGCGATTACTGGCCGGTGCCGTGGTATCTCCGGCGGTTTCAGAACGTCGGCTGGTACGAGGAACTCCCCGCTGATCCGTATGCGCCCGTCATGCTCGTCTCGCCCGAATTCAAGGCCCGCTACGATGACCAGTCGGATCGCAAATGGATCATGGCCGGCATCTACGCGCTGCGTCCGGGGAAGTTCTTCGAGCTGTACGTCGAGCTGGAGCTGTGGAAGGAATACGTGGCCGCCCTGCCCCGCCCGGTGGACTAACTTCCATTCCGCCTTTTGCTGACCGGCGCTGCTCAACGATTGCACGGGTTTTGCCAATAGCTTGCCCGTCCTTGTGAGTTGCCGGTTCTTCTGGGATTCCCGCTTGACGCTCCCAAGCTCGCGGAGTGGACTTCACTCCATGAACCCAAAACCTTTCCAGATCAATCGCCGTCGTTTCCTCCAGACCAGCGCCGCCATCACCGCCGCCACCGGTGTGCCGGGTTGGTTCCTTGAACTCGAAGAAGCCCACGCCGCCGAACCCAAGCCCCTTGGTCCCAATGACCGCCCCGGCATCGCGCTCATCGGCTGCGGCGGACAGGGACGCGGTGTCTTCAATGGCGCGACCCGGTTTGGCGATGTCATCGCCGTTTGCGACGTGGATGCCGGCCACGCCGAAAGCGCCGCCAAACAGTTCACCAAGGACGGCAAGGTGCCCGCGCAATACACCGACTTCCGCAAGCTCCTGGAACGCGATGACGTCCATGCCATCATCAACGGCACGCCGGACCACTGGCACACGTTGATCAATATGCTCGCCGCGCGGACCGGCAAGGACATCTATTCCGAGAAGCCGCTGACGCTCACCATCGACGAAGGCAAACGCCTCGTGAAGGAAGTGCGTGACCACAAGCGCATCCTCCAGGTCGGCAGCCAGCAGCGCAGCGATCGCAATTTCCGCATTGCGTGCGAACTCGTGCGCAACGGGCGCATCGGCAAGCTGCAACACATCATCGTCGGGCTGCCCACGGGACCGGTTGAAGGCCCGTTCGCGGAGCAGCCCGTGCCGGCGGGATTGAACTGGGATTACTGGCTCGGCCAGGCACCCGTGATGCCCTACAACGGCCGGAACTGCCACGGTAACTTCCGCTGGTGGTATCCATTCAGCGGTGGCCAGATGACCGACTGGGGCGCGCACCACAACGACATCGCGCAATGGGGCAACGGCACCGAACGCAGCGGCCCGGTCGAGATCAGCGGCAAATCCCTGCGCGATTTGATTCCGGGCGGTTATGAAACGGCGTCGAAGTACCAGGTCGATTGCAAGTACGCCAACGGCGTGACCATGACCATCGTGGATGAAAGCACGGTGACCGAGCGCAACGTGGTCGGCGAAGGCAAGAGCACCCCGAACGGCGTGCAGTTCATCGGACCCGACGGCTGGATCTTCGTCGCGCGCGGCCAGCTCCAGGCGAGCAACGAGGATCTCCTCCGGACACCCCTGCCCGAGAGCGCCATCAAGCTCTACCAGAGCGGCAACCACATGGGGAATTTCTTCGAGTCGATGCGCTCGCGGAAAGACCCGATCTGCGACGTCGAGATCGGCCATCGCTCGATCACGGTGGCCCACCTCGGCGTGATCTCGATCCGCATGGGCCAGGCGCTCCAATGGAATCCCGAGAAGGAGGAATTCACCGGCGCGAATGCAAAGGACGCGAACCAGTGGCTGAGCCGCGAGATGCGGAAGCCGTATGACTACGGGTTCATTGCTTGAGATTCAGGATCAGTCTCTGTAGACACTATTGTGAAATTAATTTCGCACGCCTCGTGGGCACTCTTACTCGTGCTGGTTCTCTGCGGTTGCCGACCGCGAAAGCAGGGGGTGGATTGGACAAGCGAGGCGGTCGTGTTCTCCAATCAGGTTGTTACGGTGTACTGGAAGGCTGAGGAGTGGGTGGATGGTTCACGCCTCTCCAATCGGCTCAAAGGCCGCGTCACCAAACACCGGACAGCTCGCCACTTCCTGGTTTCGCGTCTGAACCTCGACACGAGCGAGTGCGTAGAGGAGTTTGTCCCGGAGACCGTGTTTCAAGAAGCTTTACTCGTGAGGGAGGAATGCGTCCGCAAATCAACTCCCGCCAAGTTGACTGAGAACCTCCGCGTATTGGATGCAAACTGTTTCGGCGAGTACGTTCTCATGGGTTATCTATTCGCCGACAGTCTCGTCGTCGTCCACGGCGACGACACCAAGTCCCTTCCAGATTTTCACCCGTCGACCTCTATTGGGAAAGCCGGCATCAATGAGCGTGGCGAGGTTTCGATCGTCAACTTCGGCGCAGGAATGGATCGAGAAAGCGATGCTGGGGTTCCGTTTGAGATTTTCCGAGGCGGTAAATGGTGGACAGGGCTTATCCCCGGGCAGATGCCAAAACTGGGCGACAAAGACTGGGCTCGGACTTCCACCATTCCCGCGCTTGTAGAGGCACCAC
>CAYXDZ010000520.1:0-2746 GCA_964463815.1 uncultured Verrucomicrobiota bacterium
GTGCGCGGCTCGCGATGATTCAGGCGTGATTCAAGCGATTGAACATACCGGCAGCGCCTTCGTGATCGGCGTCCAGTGGCATCCCGAGTATCTGCCGGCCATGCGAGATCAGCAACGGCTCTTCCAGGAACTGGTGAACTCCGCTCGGGATCTCGACGGACCATCGGGCGGACCGGCCGCCGCCCGCTCACGAACACGGAAAACGCTGGGCCGGTTGCTGGTGGCCGGAGCGCTTCTATCTCTCGTGCTGGCCGGCTGGATCTGGTGGAGCCTGTTCAGTCCTTTCGGTTATCAACCGCCGCCGGGCCTGACCGCCATTGACCCGACGCGGACGCATCACGTTTTCGCGTATGGCAGCCTGCGCTCCGCATTGGTGCGCCGTCTGGCGATGGGGCGGTCCGGCGATCCGCAGCCCGCTGTGCTTCGTAATTCTGAGCGCGACGGAAGCTGGAACGTGCGCCCCGCCCCCGGCGAAGAGACCCGCGGCTTGATGTTCGAGGTCAGCGCTGAAGAATTGCGCCGACTAGACCGCTACGAACGGCGCGGCATTCGCTACGAACGCGTAGAAACACCGCTGGCGGACGGACGGTCCGTCTGGGTTTACCGGCGCTTGCCACGGGACACCGTTGCCCCATCGAATTCCGAATGAGCGAAACGCTACCGGCACTCGTCATCAGCCTGGCGCTGGCCGCGCGGTTCTCGCGCACGCCAAAAAATGGTGGACCGCTTGTTCTTGCTGGGCTTGTTCGCCTGCCGTCGGTCACGCTGACGGCGCGGGTTGGTCTGCCCTTGAAAGACAGACCAACCTTTCCACTCCTGCGCTTTTGTGAAATCGTCAGGACCGGTGCCGGTAGTCTTTTTTTATCAACTTGATTATGCAAATCTTTACCAACCCTGCTGGTTCCGGATCGCTGTGGTTCGACAACCTTGCCTCCACCGATGGCGCTCCGGTTGCCTACGATCCTCAGGCACGGGTCTTCCGGGCCACACCGCCCTTTTGCGCCAATCGCGAGGTCATCGGCTGCAATTGGATCGCCCCCAGACCGGGCGACTTGTGCCAATCCTGCGTCATGACTGCGCTGATACCGGACCTCTCCATTGGCCATGTCATCCCCAAGTGGGCGAAGGCGGAGTCTGACAAGCGCTGGGTCCTCGACAATTTTGGCCGGTGGCGCTGGTTTCGTTCAGATGATCCAGGGCCGCATCCCATCTTCCATATGCTCGCCGAGGGCGCGATACCCGTAACCATGGGGCATGCGAAGGGCGTGATAACCATCAGCGTGGCCGAGGCGGATGCAGTCGTGCGGGTGCGTCGCCGCGAAGCGCTGGAGGAGCCTTACCGCACCATGATCGGCCATATGCGGCATGAAATCGCGCATATGCTCTGGTGGCGGCTCAGCCTGTGCGAAGATTTTCTCAACGCCTTCCGCTCGATGTTTGGCGACGAGCGGGCGGATTACGGGGAGGCGCTCCAGCGCCACTACCACGACGGCCCGCCGGCGGACTGGAACCAGCGTTTCCTCACCGCCTATGCCTCGGGGCATCCGCATGAGGACTGGGCGGAGACCGCAGCCCATCTGCTGCACCTGACAGATATCGCCGACAGCCTGATTGCAGCGGGCCTCAGCACCGCGGAGTTGCCGAGTGCAGGTTGGGACCCGTATGCAGAACCAGATGCCGCGCGCCTCATACTTGTTGCCACTTCGCTAACGGTGGCGGTCAATCACGTCAATCGCTCCATGGGGCTGGCGGACCTTTACCCTTTCGTGCTGTCGGATGCCGCGCGCACCAAGCTCGCCTTCGTGCATACCTGGTTGCGCCGGGGTCCGAATGAGATGCTGAAGGATTAATCATCGGCATGCCAGGAGCCACCTTGAAGACAATGCCCCCTTTTTCACAACCGGTCTGCCGTTCCTTTGGCCATACCCCAAAGCAAATCGCGTGCGGCAAGAAACCAAAGAACAGCGAGCTGTCTCCAACAACCCATATGATTCCATGACGACTGATTTTTACCGATGGCGGCCACATCCGTGGCATGGACTTGACGTCGGTGCCGACGCTCCGGAGGTGGTCACGGCCTACCTGGAGATCACCCCCTTCGATTCGATGAAATACGAGGTAGATAAGAAGACCGGTTATCTCCGGATCGACCGACCGCAGCGTGGTTCCTCCCTGCCGCCCTGTTCTTATGGCTTCATCCCCCGCACCTATGCCAACCGCCGGGTAGCTTCGCTTTCCAAAGGGGCCAAAAAAGGTGATGGTGATCCGCTCGACATATGCTTGATTTCGGAGCAGCCCATCAACCGTGCAGAGATTATGGTGTCTGCCCGCGTTCTGGGCGGCTTCTGCATGATTGATGAGGGAGCGGCCGACGACAAAATCATCGCGGTCCTCGACGAGGACGCCATCTGGGGGAAGGCGCGTCGATTGGCGGACCTTCCCAAGGGTATGATCAACCGGATTCGTCACTATTTTTCGACCTACAAACTCAACTCCGCCAGCCAGTCTCCCGTGAAAATCGAGGCTACCTATGGCGTGCGCACGGCCCGCAGAGTAATTCGCGCCGGCATGGAGGATTACGCCGAGCACTTCCCGCCCGGGAGTCAATGAGATGCCCCCGGAATAAAGCCTGTCTTCGAATTGGCGGATTCCAAAAGGTTGGGCAGGTGAAGTTTTTGGCCAGAATCGCGTTTGACCTGAGCGCGCTTGCTGCGGATCGAGAAATGGTCGCGCACCCGGGTCGTCA
>CAYXDZ010000521.1:0-2731 GCA_964463815.1 uncultured Verrucomicrobiota bacterium
CTAAGGTTGCTCAAGGGGAACCTGTGGTGGTCGCTGGGCCTGGGCGGGCTGGGTTTGGTGTTGGTATTGGCGCTGCCCGAGATCGGTTTGGGCTGGTTCCTTCTAAATGTGTTCCTCTTCGAGGCGTTTCTGGTCGCCGCCATAGTGCCGCACGAATTTGGTCATGCCCTGGTCGGTCGGTGGCTGGGGTTGCGGGTGTTCAAGGTCTTCATTGGCTCCGGGCGGACGATCGCCCGGAGCAACGTGCTGGGCATAGACACGGAGTTCAAAGCCGTGCCCCTGGGAGGATTTACGTTCCTGACCCCGGTCGAGGAGCGCTGGTGCCGGCTCAAGCAGTTTGCGTCGGTGCTGGCGGGGCCCCTCACGAGCCTCGTTTTCTGCCTGGTCGTCTTGCTGTTCCTGCCGGTTGAAGCCATCTGGCCGCTGGGCTTTCTGGACGAACGACTGGCTCCCGGCCCGGTCTTCTTCTACGCAAACTTGGTGATCTTGATCACCAATCTGTGGCCGCGTCGGTTCGTCAGTCCGCTGGGCAAGCTCTCCAACGATGGACGACTGTTGTTCGAGATCGCGTTCATGAAAAGGGAGAAGATCCAGGAGGTGTTGGCATGGCGGTACGCGCTGGAAGCCTGGGTCGCTCACAACGATCACCGCTTGGACGAGGCCATCGCGTGGGTGGAGGAAGGCCTGGCGCGGTTCCCGGAAAACTTTCATCTGCTCAATTTTCGCGGTGTGCTCCTGCTCGAAACCGGGCGATTCCAAGATGCCAGTAATAATTTTGAAACCCTGAAGGCGCGCAGTAATCTTGATCCTGGAATGAGGGCGTTCATCGCCAACAATCTCGCGTACGCAAAGCTGCTGGCCGGTGGTCCGGCATCGCTGGCGGAGGCGGATCAGTGTTCGGAGGAGGCCATGTCCTTGATCGGTTGGGTTCCAGCGATCAAGGGCACGCGCGGGGCCGTGTTGCTGGAACTGGGTCGGATCGAGGAAGCATTGCCACTGCTACGTGATTCGATGGAACGCGCGGATTCGAGCAGCAACAAGGCCCAGAATGCCTGCTGGATCGCGATTGCGGAATGCCGGCGTGGCCAGCGAGACGAGGCAAACAAGTTCGTCGAAGAAGCCCAACGGCTTGACGCAAAGTGCATTTTGTTGGACCGCGCCACGCAAGCGTTGAAATCCATCGGCGGCCGGCCCGGTGCCGACGGCGGGGTGTGAATCTGCGCACCCCACATCGACCGCCGGGAAGCCCCCCAATAGGGCGTTGCAAAAGCAATGTCGCGCGATAAGCTCACCCCATAACAGCAATCGCCGCAGAACTGGACCGGAAGCTGCGCGAACTTGACCCCCAGACCGCCGCGTCAGTCGAACGGTTGGTTCGTGACGTTCTCCAACTGGCCGAGCAGCGCAAGACCAATGGTTCGTCCTGGCCTCCCACCTTCTGGCAGCAGATTCGCGCGGATTGGGGAACGGAGCCGTTTGAACGTCCTCCGCAGGGTGACTTTGAAAAGCGCGCGGAGTGGTGATGCCCTGGCTCCTGGACACTAACGCATGGATTCAGCACCTCAAGAATCCCGGCGGCCCGATTGAGCAGAGGCTGCAACGTTTTGCCCCCGCAGACATCCAGCTTTGCTCCGTGGTCAAGGCCGAGCTCTGGCATGGTGCCCAGAAGTACGAGCGCAAGGAGCGGCGACTGGTTTCCCTGCAAAGACTGTTTGGGATGTCTGCCTCCCTGTCGTTCGACGACGCGGCCGCAACACTACGCGGTCATCCAGCATGAGCTCGAACTTCGTGGCTCGGTGATCGGCCCGAACGACTTGATAATCGCGGCCATTTGTCTGGCCCATAACTTGACCTTGGTCAGCAGCAACACAAAGGAGTTCAGCCGGGTCACCGGCCTGCGGGTTGAGGACTGGTCCCAACCCTGATGCTCCCCGGCCCGGAAGGGCGACATTTCTGTCGCCTTGGCGGTTACTGAACGACACAAATCCCCCGCCTTCAGTGCGAATGCCGGATTGTCAGGAGTTGAAGCAGGGACTACGGTGCTGCGTATGACGGTGACCATTCCAGCCGAGCGACTTGGTAATCTCAACTTGAACGAATGCGACGCCCTGGTGGACATCGCGATTGGCTTTTACAAGCGGGAAGAGGTTTCACTCGGGCGGGCGGCGGAAATTGCCGGTGTGACCTCAGTGCAATTGCTGGATGAGCTGGGCCGGCGGCACATTCCCATCAACTATGGCCCGGACGATCTGCAGGCCGACCTCGCCGTGCTGAACGACAAACCGCTCTGATCCGTCACGGGCATGAGCGTCGTCAGCGATACCACCGCGATCACCACATTGCTCAAGGCGGGGCGACCGCGTTTGCTCCGGGACTTGTTTGGGCAAGTTCTGGTGCCCCAAGCGGTTTGGGATGAGTTGAAGGCGTTTCACACCAAGCTTCCCGAGTACATCGAGCTTCGCCCGGTGGGCGCGCCGGGCCAGCGTCTTCCCGGGACTGAATCGCTTGGCCAGGGTGAGACGGAGGCAATACTGTTGGCGCGCGAATTGAATGCTCGTTTGCTCCTGACCGATGATCGCAAAGCGCGGATGGCTGCACAACGCCTGCAGATCCCGTGCGTTGGCCTGGTAGGGTTGATTGTTCAGGCAAAGCGCCAGGACAAAATCGTATCGGTTCGTGAATGGTTGATGATCCTCGAAGAGCAGGGCGGGCTGTATTTGGCGGACACAGT
>CAYXDZ010000522.1:0-2730 GCA_964463815.1 uncultured Verrucomicrobiota bacterium
GGGTAGCAAGGCATCTGATGCACGGACGCAAAGACCACTCCGCCTTGATTGACCAAGATGTCCTCGGTGCCGTTGCCGTGATGCACGTCGAAATCGAGTATGCCGATACGCTCCACACCCCGGGCCTTTGCTTCGAGCACGGTGATGGCGACGGAATTGAAATAACAGAATCCCATCGCTCGCTCCTTGGTCGCATGATGACCGGGCGGACGCAGCAGGCTGAAAACTGGTTTGCCGGCCAGGGCCTCCTGCATGGCCAGCACCGTGCCCCCCGCGCTGCGCAGCGCGTGATAGTAGATGCCGGGATGCGCGGCTGTGTCGGAATCAAACGGCAGATGCGCGTGCTTCACCCGCTCGATGTGCGCCGCCGTGTGCGCGCGGGCCACCATCGTCTGGGTCGTTTCGAGCGGTTCGGCCCAGGTGAGTTCCAGACTGGTTTGGGTTCGCAGCAACTCCAGTGAGCCGGTGATGCGCGCCGGTCTTTCGGGGTGTCCCTCGGTATGGTAACCGGTGCAGCGCTCGTCCGTGATGATGACCATGGGCCGAGTATGCTGAACCCCCCCGCAGGCGAGAAGCGGGAATTATGGCGGTCTGCCAAGCCCCTTGATTCGAGGAACTTCAGGGCAGGGGGGAGAAGAACCGGCTCCACCGCGGCAGGTAGTAGTGGTCCCGGTCAAACGACAGGGCGACATGCGTGGCCTTGCCCAAGATGCGGCTCCGTTCCACCGGACCAAAGAATCGCGAGTCAAAGCTGTCGTCCCGGCTGTCTCCCATAACGAACACGCTTCCCGCCGGGATCGTCACCGTCGCGAAGTTGCGCATCGCGGCCGAGGCGGGCTTGCTCAGGACCGGGTGAGGGTGTCCTGGCAACTGCTCGATGGCGAGCGGCCACGCTTCCGGGAGGGTGGGTGCCAGCAAAGCGCGCTCCGCATCTGAAACGACTTCGTAGGCCAGCGGCTCGCCGTTCAGTAGCAACCGGTTGTTGCGCAGTTCCACCGTGTCTCCGGCCACACCCACGACCCGCTTGACCAGCCGTTTGCCGTCATGAGGTGAAATGAACACAACAATGTCCCCGCGCCGCGGGTCGTCAAACTCCGCGAGATGCCAGCGGGTGAGCGGAAACCGCAGGCTGTAAGCGAGCTTGTTGATGAACACACGATCCCCTTCAAGAATGCTCGGATTCATCGAACCGGTGGGAACATCACTCCAATCGGCCACGGCCGAACGGAAGGCGGTCAGGATCAGCAGCACCGGCAGGAGCGGCCGCACCCATTCGCGCACAAACCGGCTGCCGGCACGACGCGGGGATTCGTTCTTCATGCTCGGTTTGACCGGCCACCGGTCGGCCCGTTCAAGGAGCGGACGCTTTACTGGATGGCCGCAAAGTTTCGCTCAGCCGGCTCAGGACTTCCGGATTCGGCGCGTCGTGATCCCCCAACATCAGGAGGACAAAGTTGTCGGCCAGCACTTCCTCCGGATGAATGATGTATTGCGTGTTGCGCCCGATCCGCGTGAAGAAGTTTTCCACTTCGGCCGGTTGATGAAATGCCGGTTGTCCAGCCCGCAGCACCGGATGCCAGCGACCGCCCGCTTCCGCGATTTCCATCAAGCGAAACTCGAGGTAGGCAAAGAACGGCCGGGTGTCGCCAGCCCGGTAGGCGGTTTCGCGTGAGAAGAGGACCGGCAGCAAGTGCATCTCCCGCCCGGCGGCCCGACCTTTGAAATGATGCTCGCTGATCGGGGCATCCGGATTGGTGATCTTGCGTGCCGCGTAATCTGGCGGGAGCATCACCGGGCCGCAGGGTTCAAAACCGATCTGCGCATAGAGCTGGTCGCGCAGCTTTGAGTTTTGCCGGCTGAGGATGTGAAAGATTTCGTGCAACAGCACGCGCTCAAGCCGGGTTGATTCGCCGGCCAGCATCTGGACGGGAATGATGATCGCCGCGTCCCGCGTGTAGGCGGTGTTCCCCTCCTCCTCACCGGTGGTCTTGATCAACCAGATTGTCTCCGGCAGCGGCAGCGACCACTCCGCCAGGCGGTTGCTCACCATCTGGCTCAACCCGCCCAACCGCTGCCGGTCCGTCTCGCTCCACGGCAGAATCTGGCGAGCGACAAAGTTCGTGAAGTCGTTCGGATTGACGGGGCCATTGGTCTTTAACCGGGCGGCGCGATCGAACGGGCTGAGGTTGCGGAGGAAGTTATCCGGGGTGGTGAGCATGGTCCGGCCTTCCGTCTCACTGGCGCTCACGAAGCGGGTGGTCGCCGTGATGGACCAAGTGCTTTCGGCACCAGTGAGGCAAGCGTTTGATAGGCCGGTCAACAGCGCGAGCAGCAAGAAGAGTCGCATCAAAGAGTATGGGCCGCCGCGCGCCGGTAAATGCAAGCACACGCATCCAGTTCTTCAAAGGTAAGTGCGCTCAAGGGACTTGAACCTGCGGCATGGACGCGCGGTAACCGCAAAAATAATCTTCGCGTCTTGCTGACTCGCATGCCCCATTCATCGCACCTCCCGCGGCTGCCGCTATTCCTGGCGGCTGTGTTCTGCGCCCTTCCCAGCCCGGCGTTCGATTATGCGGGGCACCGGATGATCAACGAACTGGCGTTGGCCAGCCTGCCCAAGGATTACCCGGCCTTCGTGCGGGAAGCCACCGCCGCCGAACGCATCGCTTTCCTGGCGGGCGAACCGGATCGCTGGCGCAACACGCCGGACAACACGTTCAAACACTGGAA
>CAYXDZ010000523.1:0-2727 GCA_964463815.1 uncultured Verrucomicrobiota bacterium
GTCAGTTGGAGCGAGTTCAAGGTCGTCATAAACCTGCCTCGCGAAACGATCAAGCAGTCGCCGGAATACACCGAGGAAACGCTGATCACCCGCGACTACGAGAGCGGCCTGCATCGCCACTATGATCGGCCTGGATATTGGGAAGCCTGAGATATCGGGTATAACCAACTGAAGAACTCAAAACCAACAGAAGACACTAATTAATTATGAGAACATTTATCAACGGATTGATCCTCGGGCTGATCCTCGGTGTGGGAGGTTACTGGCTGGCTGGCCGGATGAGTGCTCGCCCGGCCGTTCAGGCCGTGCAGCAACAGGTGCAGAGCACCACGTCCAATACCCTCCTGACAGCGGGGCAAACGGTCGTGCAACTCCAGGACACCGCTGCGGCGAAACTGGAAGCACTGGAATTGCAGGTGGACACCATCAACGACGAACTCAAGCAGACCGGCAAAGTGGTGCGGCGCAAGGCGCGCGACATCGGAGTGGTGGTAGCCGACGCTGCTGCGGAGGCGCAGACGACCGCTGCCATAAAGGCCCAGTTGGTGGCCGACCCGCAATTGTCTGCCTGGGACATCTCGGTGAGCACGAGTGCCGGCGTGGTGACGCTTGCCGGCACGGTTGCGTCGCCGGAATTGATCGGGCGTGCGATGCTGCTCGCGCTTCAAACCAAAGGTGTCACTCAAGTCATTTCCACTTTGCAGGTCAAATGACCTCAAGCGTGGCCAACCGGAGATTCTAAATATGCCAGCAAAACCAAAACGACCAGAAGGCCCGGTTCGCAAACCGCAGCCGCCCAAGCCAACCCCGGGACCATACTATCCCCGGCCAACGAAGCGTCCCGGCGGGCCGGCGAAAAAGCGATGACATTACGATCACGTCATCCTGTGCGTCGAGGCGACGCGAAAATAGGTGCCACCTTGGCCTGCCGGCCAACCCTCGGGGTGCTCGGTGGTTTGAGCCACCTTTTCAAGCGACTCAGACGTGCGGCGTTAGTCGCTTTGGTGGGTGGTGTATTGACCGCAACGGCCGCGGCTCAGGAACCCGCGGCCAAGGCCGGCAGCGAGCCCGCATCCATCCCTGGAAATGAAGACCTTTCCCTGTCTCCCGCGAAGGTGGACATCAACCCGGTCGCCCGGGACGAAGAGATCCGCCAGCGGCTCCAAAATGTTCTGGAAGCCACCGACTGGTTTATCGCTCCGGAAATCCGCGTGGAGCAAGGCGTCGTCTTTCTCAGTGGCCGCGTGGCCTCTGCTGAACTGAAGAAATGGGCCGGCGATCTTGCCCGCAATACCCAGGGCGTTGTCGCTGTGGCGAACCGGATGGAAGTTCCCGAACCGTCGATGTGGGATATGGGCCCCGCCTGGCGCGGGTTGTTGGGGTTGTGGCGCGATTTCGTCCGTTCGCTCCCGCTGGTCTTCTTTGGACTGCTCACCCTGGCCTTGTCGGTGTGGGCCGGGCTTCTGGCCACCCGGGGAGCGCGCGTCTTTTTTCGCAGCCGGGTTCAGGCGAAACTGCTCCGCAATGTGCTCGCCGGGGCGGTCGGTGCCGGTGTTTTCCTCATCGGCACCTACATTGTCCTCCGCATCTCCGGCCTCACCCAACTGGCGCTGACCGTCGTGGGCGGCACCGGCCTGATCGGCCTGGCGCTGGGCATTGCCTTCCGGGAAATCACCGAGAATTTTCTGGCGAGCATTTTCCTGAGCATGCAGCGGCCCTTTGAAACGGGCGATCTGGTCGAGGTGTCGGGCGTGACAGGATACGTCCAGCAATTGAACGTGCGGACGACCGTCCTGATGATGCTCGATGGCAACATCGCGCAAATTCCCAACGCGACTGTGTATAAGAGCACACTCCGCAACTTTACCACCAACCCCAACCGGCGGGAGTCCTTTGACGTTGGCATCGGCTACGATGATTCCATCGACCAGGCCCAGGAGATTGCGCGGAAGATTCTGGCGGAGCATCCCGCCGTGCTCAACGACCCCGAACCTTCGGTGCTCGCGGAGAACCTGGGCAAGGCGACGGTCAACCTGCGCGTTTATTTTTGGATCAACGGCCGCGAACACAGTTGGATGAAAGTGCGATCGTCGTTGATCCGGCTGGTGAAACGAGCCTTCCAAACGCACGGCATCTCGATGCCCGACGAGGCCCGGGAAATCATTTTCCCGCAGGGCGTGCCCGTCACCCTGCTTGAGGCGACACCCCGGGAGACACGGGAAACCCGGGCGGAAGCAATTTCGCCGGCTGAACTTGCGGCCAAAGAGAGCAGCCCGGCGTCCACGAAAGCGGAAGGCGGATTATCCAGCGAAGCCGGCGTCCTGGAGGAACAGGCGCGAGAAGCGCAGCCTTTGAAACAGGGGGAGAATCTTCTCTCCCAGGCCTCCGGCACTGCCAAGATCAAGCCGGATGGCCCGACACCATGAAAGAGTCCAAGCCATACCAACTGAAACACAATTATGCCAAGCAAACCAAAACGACCCACACGTCCTGGCCGCCCCCGCCCAGGACCACCCCGGCCAGGACCCGGCCCATACGATCCACCACCGCCCAAGCGACGCCGTGGGAAGCCGGGCATCACGATTGCGCCAAGTCCGCGCGGTGGTCCGGATGTTCGGATCAATCGAGCCAAACGATCAGCCTGACATGCAAAATGGAAAAACCAAAGACGGGGGGCAGCAGAAGCCCCGCGACCAAGCCGCCCCGGACGCGGCACTGAAAACCAGT
>CAYXDZ010000524.1:0-2724 GCA_964463815.1 uncultured Verrucomicrobiota bacterium
GGCGTGGTCGGTGCCGGGCAACCAGAGGACTTCCTTGCCATCCATGCGCGCCTTGCGGGCGAGGATGTCCTGGATGGTGTTGTTGAGGACGTGGCCGAGCGTCAGCACGCCGGTGACGTTCGGCGGCGGTATGACGATCGAGTAGGCCGGGCGCTGCTCGCTGACCCGCGCGGGGTCGGCCGTGAAGCAGCCGTTCTGGTCCCAGAACGCATACCACTTGGCTTCGACGGACTGCGGCTCGTAGGTTTTCGGAATGTCAGACATCGTTAAGAGCCGCCGGTTATAGCGAAGTGCCCCCGCGCGGGAAAGGGGAGATTCTCCCCGGCCGCGACGAGCGACAAATTCCGCCCGCGGGCAATTCCCGCTTCCCTCGTGCCGCCGGGTTTCCTAACCTTCCCGCGCCATGTTCGAAGAAGTCAAAGCACAGCTCGCCGGTCTGGACGCCAAACGCACCCAGTTACGGAGGTTTCTTTGACGTGCCGGCTTTGGAGCGACGCCTGAGCGAGCTCGAATCCCGGATGAGTGATCCGACTTTCTGGGACAACCAAAACGCCGCGCAAAAAGTCGTGGACGAAGTGGGCAACATCCGCCGCCGGGTGGAACCCCTCAACGAGGCCGGCAAACGCATCGACGATCTCCAGGTCATGATCGAGCTGGGGGAAGCCGAGCCCGAGGCCGCCCAGGCCGCCGTGCTCAAGGAGGTGCTGCGGGACATCACGGAGACGCAAAAAGATCTCGATGCCCACGAGCTGCAGGTCTATCTGACCGGCCCGCACGATCATCGCAACGCCATCTTCAGCATCAACGCCGGCGCGGGCGGCACCGAGGCGCAGGACTGGGCCGAAATGCTTTCGCGCATGTACGGTCGCTGGTTCGACAGTCGCGGCTGGAAATGGGAAGTCACCGACGCACTGCCTGGCGACGGGGCGGGGCTGAAGAATGTCGTGTTCCGCATCGAAGGCACGAACGCCTACGGCTTCACGAAGGCCGAGCGCGGCGTGCATCGGCTAGTCCGCATTTCACCGTTTGACGCCAACAAACGCCGGCACACGAGCTTTGCCAGCGTCGATGTCATCGCCGAGATCAGCGACCTGAGCGAGAGCGACATCGTGATTCCGAAGAGCGAGATTCTGCGCGACACCTTTCGCTCCGGCGGCAAGGGCGGCCAGAACGTGAACAAGGTGGAAACCGCCGTGCGCCTGACCCACTTGCCCACCGGTTTGGTCGCGGCGTCCCAGGCGCAACGCAGCCAGGCGCAGAACGAGGCGACCGCGATGGCGATGTTGATCTCGAAGCTCTACGCCTTGAAGCTCGACCAGGCCAAGGGCGAGATGGAGCGTTTCTACGGCGAGAAGGGCAGCGTGAGCTGGGGCAACCAGATTCGCAGCTACGTCTTCCAGCCGTACCAGATGGTGAAGGATCTTCGCACGGGCGTGCAGACGAGCAATATCCAGGCGGTGATGGACGGCGATCTCGACCGCTTCGTGAACGGCTGGCTCCGCGCCGGCTCGCCCACCAAACGCATCCAAGGCGTGAAGGATGAGGAGGAATAGATGAGCAACATCCTCGACAAGATTGTTGAACAGAAGCGGCGCGAAGTGGACAAGCTGCCGTTCCGGCCGCTGGCCGCCGGTGACTTGCACGACGCAATGCTCGAGCGGAACGAATCCCGCGACTTTCTCGCGGCGCTCAGGTCGCCGCCCGCCGGCGACGTCGCGTTGATCGCCGAGGTGAAGAAGGCCTCCCCGTCGGCCGGCGTGATCCGGCCGGACTTCGATCCGGTCACCATCGCCAAACGCTACGAAGTGGCCGGCGCGGCGTGCCTCTCCGTGCTCACCGACGAACAGTTTTTTCAAGGGTCGCTGGATTACCTGAAACAGATTCGCGAGGCGGTGAAGCTGCCGCTCCTGCGCAAGGACTTCATGATCGACGAGCGCCAGATCCTCGAAGCCATCGAGTGGGGTGCCGACGCCATCCTGTTGATCGTCGCGATCCTCGATGACAAGCGCCTGAAGCGTTTCCACAACCTCGCCACGAGCGCCGGTCTCGCCGCGTTGGTCGAAGTCCATGACGAGGCCGAACTCGAACGCGCGCTGGCGATTCATCCGCCGTTGATTGGTGTCAACAACCGGAATCTCAAGACCTTCAAGGTCGATCTCGGCACCACCGAGCGCCTGGCGCAACGCCTCTTTGCCGCGCAACCCGACGCGCTGCTCGTCGCCGAAAGCGGCATCCACACCCGCGCCGATGTCGAGCGGTTGAAGCGCAGCGGCTCCCGCGCGATCCTCGTGGGCGAGTCGTTGATGCGGGGCAGTGACGGCGAGATCGCGGCCGCCCGGAAGTTGTTGAACGGCTGAGGCGGTTGAAAACCCAAACGGATCACGGCTTTCGTGCGACGAGTTGGACGATCCGGTTGCGCAAACCGGCGGGAACTGCCCGACCCTACAACCGTCCTCCCCGAGCCGGCACGCACTGAAGCTGCCGGCCGTGGGCCTTGAGCCAGGCCTCGGCGGCGCGGTAATCCGGACACAACTGCGCGACCACCCGCCAGTATTTCGGCGAGTGGTTCATCACGCGCAGATGCGCCAGTTCGTGGAGAATGATGTAATCACTCACCGCGGCCGGCATCTGCACGAGCCGCCAGTTGAGGGAGATGGTTGCCGACCGGGAACAGGAGCCCCACCGCGAGCGTTGGTTCCGCACGGAGACGGCCCGGACTTCCAG